>CANGZN010000059.1 GCA_947458625.1 Chitinophagaceae bacterium | reverse complement strand
TTCTTTGATTTTTTGGTCAGAATGTGACGCTTGAAACTCTTTTGGTGCTGGATCTTTCCGGTGCCTGTCACTTTAAAGCGCTTCTTGGCACTGGAGTTGGTTTTTACCTTGGGCATGGTACCCTGTTTTAAATTTCATCCTTGAGGCATTCCCCACCGGGGGACCTTTTTCGAACCTCTTCAGATAATGTGTCTTGTGGCCGACCCATTTTCATGGGGGTGCAAAGATAGGGTTCGTTTCGGTTCCTGCCTAAAAAAAAGGGCCTCAATTGAGGCCCTTTACTTATTTGATTCAGAATCAGTTACGTGGATCGAGTGCCTGTTCGATGCGATCCGCGAGATCTTTCCAGTGAAAGCGTGTCATGGGATCGGCAACTAAAGAAGCGCCCGCAATCATTTCCCCGCGCAAGGTGCTAAGATGGGCCTTGACCACACTCTTGATGTCGCTTTTGTCGGTAGAAGGTCCGGATGAAAACTGAATGGCTATGCCGCCCATCGAAGTATTGGAACTTCCCCCATCGATCAAACGGGTCAGCGTCATTACGTAAGACTTCTGCAGATTCCGGCGGTAAATGTCTGTTGCCTGGCGAGCGGTTAGCTCTGAATAGATACCGGCTTTCAATTCACCCAGCAAATCGGTAATACGATAGGCTTTGCTTCCGATGTTCGCTTCTGCATCTACTAGTTTACCCAAGTTTCTGGTGCTGAGCAGTCGATTCAACATGTTATCCTGTGCCCCACCAATGATGGTCAGTGCACTTTGTCCGGTGCGCATGAGGATCTCCTCATTGATCATCCACTTCGGGGTGGAGAAAAGCTGTTTGTTGAGGTAAGCGACTGCCTCTTTTTGTTTGGCCTTGGCTACGATCTCGTAAACAGGACCATCCTGTTCAACTGTTTTGGGTGTTTCCATGATCCCGCCAACATATTTGGCGACATGACCATTGTAACGGTTGAACTGGCTGACCACTTCCCCGTACATGGTACGCAACATGTCATATCCTTCATTGGGTTCGCGAGTCCATTTCATCAAATTCGGAACAATACGCTTGAGGTTCTCCGTTCCCCAGAAACTACCTTTCATGGCATCGTCGCCCACTTGCTCGCTTTGTGAACGCGGATCATCGGGGTTGGATTCAGTTCCGAACCAAAGACGCTTATCCTTCAGGCGATCCATCACCCACTGATTCAGGTAGCCTTTCTCATCTTCTTCATCTTTGAATTGATAAAAACGACGATACCCCCACTCGATCGCCCAATTATCATAATCTCCGATACGGGGGAATAAACCGATCTCTGAGATTTTATCCTGTGGCTGGGCAACGTAGTTAAATCGTGCATAGTCCATAATGGATGGCGTATGTCCATTCTTCTCTACCCATGCTTTGTTACGAAGGCTGTCAACCGGCACCGTAGAGCTGGATCCATGATTGTGACGCAGTCCAAGTGTATGTCCAACTTCGTGTGAAGAAACGAAACGGATAAGTTGTCCCATCAATGCATCATCAAAGGCCATTTGATTAGCGCGAGGATCGAGCGGACCACACTGGATCATATACCAATTGCGAAGCAGTTCCATCACGTTGTGGTACCAGTTGATATGACTCTCCATGATCTCTCCGCTACGCGGGTCAGAGATACTGGGACCACTGGCATTGGGAATATCGGAAGGTTTGTAGACGATAGCTGAGTTGCGTGCATCATCCAAACTCCAGGTACTATCTTCCTCTTTTGTCGGTGCCCGCTTCGCCAGGATCGCATTCTTGAAGCCCGCTTTTTCAAAGGCTCCTTTCCAATCGTCCACTCCTTGCATCAGATAGGGAACCCATTTAGCAGGTGTGGCCGGATCAATGTAGAAAATGATGGGTTTCTTGGGCTCTACCAGTTCACCACGCTTATACTTTTCCAGATCCTCTTCTTTGGGCTCGAGTCTCCAGCGCTTTACGAGATAAACATCTTTTACGCCCTGTGGATTGGCATCATAATCCGTAAAGCCAACTACAAAATAACCCACACGAGGGTCGTAATAACGGGCCTGCATCGGCTTTTTGGGAAGGAGAACCATCGAGCTGTTCAGTTCCATGGTCATATTACCACCAGCTGTAGGTGCACCACCGAACCCGCCGGGCATGGGGGGCGATGGCAAACGTGAATAGGTTTTGACTACGCGAACCTCCACGTTGATCGGGAAGGAACGTACGCTTACGACATAAGACTTGTCAGATTGAGGAGCACCAAAACGAAGGCTTGATTTCAGAGAACTGTTGAAGTACAACACATCGTTATCTCCGGAAATGTAATCGGTCATGTCGATCACAACACCTGTTGAATCTTTACCAAGTGCCTTGATATCAAAGGCAGCTGAAATGGGTTGTACGTTCGAATTGGTAACGTTTTGGAACATGGGCGACGAAGAGTCCTTGGCATATTCTCCAAATGAAAGTGTCCGTAAAAAAACCTTGTTGTTCGGTCCTTTTTCAAAACGGATCACGTTCTGACCGATCTGATCACCGGCATATCCAAAAAATCCACCGCTACGCAGATCCGCAGGCGCCTTGGAAATACGGTTTACCACCAGGATCTCTCTTCCGATCAAACTATCGGGGATCTCGAAATAATATTTATCCTCCACCTTGTGCGTCGAGAACATTCCCTTTTGGGTCTGCGCCTTGGCGGTAATCACTTCTTTGTAAGCTTTAGGACCATTGGTCGGCCCGGTTGGCTTTCGGGTGGTGTCGGGCTTGGGGGCGGCCACTACAGCCGTGGGCGCACTGGTTGGGGCCGTCGGGCGTTGCGCAATAGAGACGCCAACTAAACCGCCTACAAAAAGAAGGCCTGAAAAAAATCGAGGTGTTCTCATGATGGTGTTTTATGAGTAAAAAAAGAGAAAGTGCGCCCTTTTGAGGAGCGCACTTAAAGTTTTAGACGTTAGGATTTCTTTTTGCCTTTGGGGGCGAACATGGCTAGCATGCGTCGTCCTTCCATCTTGGGCATGTTTTCAAGTACCCCGGCCTCCGCAAGACGCTCAGCAAATTTCAACAGCAGAAGCTGTCCGCGATCCTGAAACTGTATCGCCCTTCCTTTGAATTGGACATAGGCTTTTACTTTATTTCCTTCTTTCAAGAATTCAATGGCATGCTTGGCCTTGAAATCAAAGTCATGGTCGTCCGTATTCGGGGTGAAACGGATTTCCTTGACCTCAGAGGCCTTGCTCTTGGCCTTCATTTCTTTTTCCTTCTTCTTCTTGTCGTAAAGAAACTTATTGTAATCGATGATCTTACATACAGGGGGATCAACATTCGGGGATATCTCCACCAGATCCAGTCCTTGTTCCTGTGCCATGCGCACCGCATCCTGCACCGCATAAATCCCTACGGTAACATTCTCACCCACCAGTCGAACCTGTTGAGCGCGTATAAATTGGTTAATGCGATGTTCCGCTTCCTTACGCGGTAAGAATCTTCCTCGAAATCCTCCTCCGGGGCGAGATCCGCCACCGGGAGGTCTACTGAACCCGCCTCCGGGTCGATTTGGTACTGCCATTCGTCTGTTTTATATGATCATTCCCCGTTTTCGGGAATACACGAAATTAACCAATTATTCGAGTCTTCTTTCGACTATTTCGGCCGCGATCGCTTCCTTGAAGTCGGCGATCGGCTGGGCACCCAGATCACCCTTACCTTGGCGGCGAACCGAAACCTTGCCCTCCTGCATCTCCTTCTCCCCCACCACCAACATGTAGGGAACCTTCATCAATTCCGTATCACGGATCTTTTTACCGATCTTTTCGTTTCTGCCGTCAACCTCCGCCCGAATACCGCTTTTGGCCAACATCGACCGAACCGATTCGGCAAACTCCGAAAACTTATCACTGATGGGCAATACCTTGACCTGCACCGGAGCCAACCACGTGGGGAATTTACCCGCAAAATGTTCGAGCAAGAAACCAATGAAGCGTTCATGCGTACCCAATGGCGCGCGGTGAATGATCAGTGGTGATTCCGCTTGATTTTGTGCATTGGTGAAGGTCAGTTTGAATTTCAGGGCTGAGTTGAAATCCACTTGGTTGGTCGCCAATGTGAATTCTCTTCCGATCGCACTCCAGATCTGTACGTCGATCTTCGGACCATAGAACGCCGCCTCATCCTGTACCTCTACAAAGGGCGTGCCGGTATCTTGCAGCACCTTACGGACCATTGCCTCTGTTTCCTGCCAGAGTGCAGGTTCATCCACGTATTTCTGCCCTAATTTTTTCGGATCGTGCAAGCTGAGTCGCATCACGTATTTGTCGACCCCGAATATTTTAAAATACTTCAGGTACATCTCGTTCACGGCCTTGAATTCATCGAAGAATTGCTCCCGGTTACAATAGATGTGCGCATCGTTCATGTGCAGACAACGCACCCGCATCAGTCCGAATAATTCTCCGCTTTGTTCATAGCGGTAGCAGGTTCCATATTCAGCCAACCGGTAGGGAAGATCCTTATAACTCTTGGGCTCAGCATGAAAGACTTTGTGGTGATGCGGACAGTTCATGGCACGCAAATAGTATTTCTCCCCGTCCATTTCCATGGGCGGGAACATACTATCCGCATAATATGGCAGGTGCCCGCTGGTGAGATACATGCTTTCTTTCGCAATGTGGGGCGTGACAACCCGTTTGTAACCGGCGTCCTGTTCCGTTTCTTTCGCCAGTCTCTCTAACTCCTCGATCACGATCCCTCCATTGGGGAGCCAAAGTGGCAAACCGGGACCCACATCATCGTCCATGGTATAAATACCCAACTCCTTTCCGAGTTTTCGGTGGTCGCGCTTCTTCGCTTCCTCCAGCATCAACAGGTGTTCATCCAACTCTTTTTGAGAGGGGAAACTCACACCATAAACACGAGTGAGCATTTTATTTTTCTCATCCCCCTTCCAATAGGCACCGGCGATATTGGTGAGCTTCAATGCCTTTACCAGGCCGGTATGCGGGATATGTGGGCCGCGACATAGGTCCGTGAATCCGCCCTGTGTGTAAAAGGTGATGGAACCATCTTGCAGGTTCGTTAACAGATCGAGTTTGTAGGGATCGCCTTTATCTGTGAAATATGCAACGGCCTCCTCTTTGGAGATTTCCTTCCGGACGTATGCGGAGGAGGTCTTAGCCAGCTCCTGAATTTTCTTTTCGATGGCCACCAGATCTTCCTCTGTCATCTTGCGATCACCGAGATCCATATCGTAGTAAAAACCATTGTCAACAGCCGGTCCTACCCAGAACTGAACGCCGGGAAACAATGCCTCCACCGCCTCCGCCATCAGATGCGCCGAAGAATGCCAAAAAGTAGATTTCCCGTCGGTATCCTGCCAGGTCAGCAGCTGTAGGGATGCATCGGCCTCGATTGGACGTGTTGCGTCAATGACGACACCATCCACTTTAGCCGCCAATACTTTTTTAGCAAGCCCTTCGGAGATCGACTTGGCAATGTCCATGGCCGAACTACCGGGCAGATAGGACCGTACAGCCCCATCCGGAAAAGAGATCTGAATCATTCGAAATTGGGATAAAAGGTAAGTCGACAAAGCTAATGCATTCCGAGTGAATCACCGAGCCGGATACACTGTTTGACACGATCGCTTTTTTAACAAATGATTGCTTCACAAAGAAGATCCAAAATCCTGCTTTGCGCTAGATTTGGGGCATGTTTAGTTTTCGCATGCGATCCATACTTCTACTGACGCATCTTTTATTATCCACGGCCTTGCTAGCACAAGGACTAACCGGCATTTGGAGAGGCTATTTCATCACCGACCAGTTTGAACAATACAAATTCGAAATACAGATCGAACAAAACGGCCCCTTGGTGCAAGGCGTTTCTTACTCCTACCTCAACACCACTTTTTACGGAAAGGCTGCCCTGAAGGGCAATGCGGAGTCAGGCGCCAAACGACTCCATCTGGAGGAAACGCAGACCATCGAATTAAAAATGAGTGACGGATCCTACTCCTGCATCATGGACTGTGACCTGGTCTGGGCTCGTTCGGGGCGGGAAGAGTTCCTGGAGGGCACCTATACCAGCAAATTTGAAAAGTCAGCACCGGGCGTCCGTAAAGGGAGCGATTGCGGAGATGGTAAAGTCTTCCTACGCCGCGTGACTGAATCCGACTTCTACCTGGAGCCATTCCTAAAAAATCAGGCAAAAAACAACAAGCCCATCTACGAAAACCAAGCCCCTCCTAACCGAACAAAAACCACCCCTTCCTTCGCAAAAACACAACAGCCCAGCCAACCAAATACAGGTAATCCTGCACCTGAAAAAATCAACCCCGCTCCTATCACCCTTACCCCGTTTGCTCCGTCAAAGCCTAAAAAAGATTACCCCCTGCCGGAAGTCCTTACCAAACGCATCAATGACCTGACCCGAGAGCTTAACGTAACCGATCGTTCCGTTCGTGTACGTTTATATGACAATGGCGAAATCGATGGAGACACCATCACCGTCTATGTGGGTGACAGACTGATCCTTTCTCAAAAAAGACTCACCGCTGTACCACTCGAATTCCAATTTGAGATCCCCGAAAATGAAGATGTACAAGAAGTGACTATGGTAGCGGAAAACTTAGGTTCTATTCCGCCCAACACTTCACTTATGATCGTAGAGTCTGGCCAACAACGATTCGAAGTCCGTATCACTTCCACTGAACAAAAAAATGCGGTCGTTCGATTCCGATTCCGCTCGAACCAGTAGCAGGCGCATTCATTACCTTTATCAGATGCGTCATCTCCTTTTCACGTTACTCGGAGCTTTAATAATGTCAACTGGGCTCACTCAAGACATTTCCGGATACTGGCGTGGAAAACTGATGATGGGTGCCGGCGGCTGTTTTCCGGTTTATCAGATCGAATTACAATTGACATTGGAAGGCTCCGTCATCAAGGGGAGAGCCTATCATTTTTCCGATAGCTCAAATTTCATAAGCGATGAGATCGCCGGAACCTGGGACGCAGCCACTCAAACTGCTATCATTCGGGAAACCGGTATTGTAACCTTTCGAATTCAGGCGGATTGTGTCCCCTGTTTGAAAAATTATGAATTGCGCTTACATACAGGCAATGGGAATAAGGTTCGAGAAGTTCAATTGAGAGGGGGATGGTCGACTCCCTCCGGACGTGCAATCGATGGTCGTACCCCCTGCTCTCCTGGAAGCATTGTACTTACCCGATTTGAAAAACCGAGTTTTCCAGTAGCAAAACCTGTCACCACTCCGCAAAAGAAGATCGATCAACTGGTTCAAGAGATCCGACTCGACAGCGGTCAGGTTCAGTTATCCCTTTACGACAATGGACAGATCGACGGTGATACCATCTCGGTCTATGTGAACAAAAAAACGGTAATCGAGCGCCAAATGCTCAAGGCGCAACCCATTACACTGAACATACAGATCGATTCGAAACATCCACTACAAGATGTGGTGATGGTAGGTGAAAACCTGGGACAGATCCCACCGAACACAGCACTGATGATCGTAACCACTAGCAACAGCCGACATCAACTCTATCTCACCGCTGACGAAAAACGAAATGCATTAGTTCGTTTCATTTATGACCCCAACGCTTCGAAGAAAAATTAAAACTTGAAATTCCAGGTTACGGAGGGCAATATTGGAAAAAGCGAAACCTGCCGGGCTTCCACTTGCAGGTCGCCATTAGACAATTGACCGCTCTGATCGAAATAAAGAAAATAGGGATTCTGTCGGCTATACAGGTTGTAAACACTGAAGACCCAGGACTGTCCTCCTTTTCTCCCCGGCTTTACCTTGGGCGTATAGGTTGCTGATACATCCATTCGGTGATAAGCCTGCATTCGATATTGATTGAGTCGACTGAATTCCTGCGTCAGCACCCCATTTACAAAATAGAAACGTTCGGGCAAGGTGATCGCATTGCCCGTACCGTACACAAAAACTGCGCCGAACTTCCAACGCTTATCCAGGTCCCAATTCGCGACTACTGAAATATCATGTCGTCTGTCGTAGCGGGCCGAATAAACAGCCCCACCATTTAGATCAGGAAATTGTCGCTTGGTCCACGACAATGTATACCCGACCCAGCCGGTGAGTCTTCCTTTCACTTTATTGATCAACCACTCACTACCATAACTCCAGCCTTTTCCAAATACAAACTCTTCTTCCGGATCCGATAAACCAGGCGTATATCCCTCTTTATACTCGATCTGGTTTTGCATATCCTTGTAGTAAACCTCCCAGGATGTCTCGAGCGCATTATCTGCAAAGTTTCTAAAATAGCCCAGGGCGAATAACCAACTTTCTTGCGGGCGAACAGCATAGGTACTTGGCACCCAAAGATCGGTTGGTAATGTACTGCCGGCATTCGTGACCAGATGTATGTATTGATAATTCCGTGTAACAGCAGCTTTGAAGGAACTGTTGTCGTTCCACCCATACCGAAGAGTCACACGCGGCTCAAAACCTCCATAAGACTGTATGGAGCGACCTCTTCCATATAAGGTACTGTCGATCTTATTCCCGTTCGCATCTTTGACGTAGCGAGTAAACGGACCGATCTGCGTGAACCGACTCAGCCGAATACCATAATTGATTTTCCAGCGCTCACCGATCGCCCAATCATCCTGTATATAGAGCGCCGACTCAAGGGCATATTTTGCCTTTGCGTTATTGGGCTGAAACACGATGCTGTCTTGTCGGCCACTGACCACATTGGGAACGAAGGTGTGGTGGGTGATCGCCATACCAAACTTGACTTTGTGCTGAGGATTTGGGTAATAATCCAGGTCCGTCTTCCACCCAACATCCCGTATGCCGGAGGATAAGCCGACTTGGAAATTTTCCTGCTTGGCGGTAAAGTCGAACTTATAGTCGTTGAATACCAAAGTCGTATTGGCGAACGCGCGCGGACCGAACACATGGTTCCAACGCAAGGTACCTGTCGCATTACCCCAAGGAACACGCGTAGAAAAAGACCGCTTTGCATTGTTGAAATTAAAAACATCACGACCGAAATACCCGCTCAAAAACAAGCGATCCTTATCAGAGAATCGGTAATTGATCTTTGCATTCAGGTCATAGAAATAATAACCCGACCCATAAAATCCGCTGTTCTTACTGATAAAAGGCTTCACCAAGGCATCGATATATGTCCGCCTGGCCGATACAATAAAGGATGACTTATTTTTTTGAAGAGGTCCCTGCAAAGAGAATCGGCTGGCGATCAGACCGATGCCGCCTTCGCCTTGAAAGCTGTTGATATTCCCCTCTTTCATCGCTACATCCAAAACAGAGGACAGGCGCCCTCCAAATTGAGCAGGCATCCCCCCTTTTATCAGTGATACATTCTTAATGGCATCGCCATTGAAAACGGAGAAGAATCCAAACAGATGACCGGTATTATACACGGTTGCATCATCCAACAAGATCAGGTTTTGATCCGGGCCGCCGCCCCGTACATAGAAACCGGCATTCCCTTCACCGGCGCTTTGAACACCGGGCAAGAGTTGAATGGCCTTGAGAATATCCACCTCCCCTAAAAAGGCTGGAATGGAACGGATCTGATTCATCGATAGATCCAGCTTGCCCATTTGCGCATTCTTCACATTCCCATCCTTTCGCTTGTTGAACACGACCACCTCCTGAAGGGCTGCAGATTTGGGCAATAAGGAGATCGTGAAAGTCTGATCCGATCGAAGCGACAACCTACGGGATACCGTTTCATAGGATACATGGGAGAATAAAACATCGTAATCACCGGCGGGTAACGTAACAGAGAAAAAGCCATAATTGTTTGTCAATAAGCTCCGATTGGAACCGACTACCGTAACGGTAGATCCAATGATGGTCTCGCCAGTCAGGCTGTCGCGCACATATCCGTTGAATGTGAATTTCTCCTGTGCTTGAAGCGTCAGGTTAAATGAGCATAAGAAGATTAAAAAAATCCGAAACACGCTGCAAAACTAGAAGGATCCGACCAGATCCTGCCTGATACAGATGGATAATGTGTTAATTTTGCGCTCCCATGCTAGCAGGCTTTCAAAATCTCACGTTCGAATTCGGTGCCCGAACAATCGTTTCAGAGGCAACCTGGCACATACAATCAGGTGAACGGATCGGACTGAT
>CANGZN010000058.1 GCA_947458625.1 Chitinophagaceae bacterium | reverse complement strand
CCGAAGGTGAGCAAGATCAAAGTCAATAATCCCCAAAAATACCCGCGGGGTATGGTGCGCTTCGGTTCGATCACTTCTTCCGAGACCATTGCCACGCCTTCGATACCGAGATAAAACCAAATGGCAAACGGAAGAGCCGCAAAAACACCTGCCCACGTAAATCCCGGATCGTTCGCTACAAAACGACTCATCTCAAAAGAGGGGGCTGCGATTCCGATGAAGGCCAACAATTCCACCACCGCGAGGATGGTCACCCAAAGATTGAATCGGGCCGATTCCTTAATGCCGATACAATTGATGGCCGTGAAAACAATAAAGGATCCGATGGCGATCGGTAAAACCGGAAAGGCCGGGTTCAGAAAATTCAAATAACTGCCCAAGGCGAATGCAATAGCAGGAGGAGCGAAAACAAATTCGACCAGTGTTGCATAACCCGATAACCAACCACCCCATTTTCCGAAAGCAGCCTTTCCGAATGCGAATGGTCCACCTGCATCCGGAATAAGACTATTCAATTCGGTGAATGAGAAGATAAATCCGATGAAAAAGACCGTCACCAACAAAGTAGCAACCAAGAATCCGACCGGACCGGCCACGTCCCACCCATAATTCCAACCGAAATAAGATCCCGAGATAACGAGCCCTACAGCCAACGACCAAAGATGGGTGATCCGCAAACTGCGTTTCAATGTTGGTGAGGGATTGTCTTGCATGACGCGTAAGTTCGAATTTTAATTCGATACGATAGCATTCGAATGTCCTTACAATATGGATAAGTTCTGCATAAAAGCAGTGTTTTAATCCGCTTTAATAGATACCTTACATCTACTAACCCAAATGCACCTAACAGACGAATACGATATCGTTTGCTCCTATCCCGGCTTCGAAGTGCGGCTCCATTCTAGCAGTCAGCAACAGGGACTATTCGCAACACGCTCCTTCAACCGAGAGGAGCGACTCATAGAATTCTCTATTCGATCTATTCTGAGCAGTCCCACCTATCTCACCGTCCAAATCGGAGAGAATGAACATTTCGAGTTCGAACCCGATCACCTGAAATACCTCAATCACGGTTGTGATCCGAATGTTTTCATCGATCTGGAAAATCTGACACTGGTGGCGATCAAAGCTATTGTTACGGGAGATGAGCTTCGGTTCTTTTATCCATCCACCGAATGGAAAATGGACCAACCCTTCGATTGTCAGTGTGGATGGTCAAATTGTTTGGGAACCATAGCCGGTGCACAATCATTGTCCGGATACCAGCTTGCCGAATACAAACTCAGTCCCTATATCAAGCAAAAGCTCAACCTACTCAACTAACTCCGTTATTCAAACGCTCAACCCTTTTCATATCTGGGTATTAGCCCCGCAGTTGGAATCCGACGATCCCAACCTGTCCTATTATTACGACTTCACCCAGTCCATTCAGGAATACACCAAAGTGTTTGCTGAATTGGGACTATCGTGGACCTGGCAACCCGTTACCCTACAAAATTTCCGAGAGGTGTTGAGCAACATCGCCACCTCCGATACCAAGCCACTGGTCTTGAATCTTTGCGACGGCGATGAGGTGAATGGAGCGCCCGGCGTGTCGGTGATACTGGAAATGGATCGATTGGGATTGACCTATACCGGATCAGATGAGCATTTCTATCGAATCACCACGTCGAAGATCCCGATGAAAATGGCATTCGATAAATTCGGCGTATCTACAGCCAACTGGCGGGTGATCACCGAAAAGAAGGGTACCCTGAAGGGATTGGGCAAACGGATCGGACTTCCCATGATCATCAAACCCGCGGTTTCAGGCGGGAGCATGGGTGTGACCGTAAAAAATGTGGTCAATACCGAAGCCGAGCTGATCGCCCGGGTGGAAGAGATCCGGAACGGCTATCGCGGATGGAACCTGCTGGCCGACGGATTGTTCGTCGAGCAATTCATTGCCGGCCCCGAATACACCACCTTCATCACCGGATCGGCCGACGACCCAGAACATTGTGTGGTTTATGAGCCGGTTCAGCGGGTTTTTCATGAATCACTGCCCGAAACGGAGAAGTTTTTGTCCTTCGACCGTCTCTGGGAGATCTATGAAGATGAAACCCCAATGCCCGAACAGGCTAACTTTTACGAATACACTACGGCTCCGAAGGAACTGATCCCCGCCATTAAAGCGCTTAGCCTCGAAGGGTATAAGGCATGTGGCGGAAAAGGTTATACCCGGATCGATATCCGACAAGATTCCAAGACCGGTAGTTTGTACATGCTGGAAGCAAATGCTCAATGCGGACTCAGCGAGGATGAAAACTATACCTCGATCGGCGCCATCATCAAAATATCCGGTGTATCCTTCACGCAGGTGATCGAATCGATCTTACTGGATGCGATCCGTCGAAGTGAACGCCCCAAGACGAAAAAGCGTTCCACCAAATCAGTCGCTAATAAGTCGACTCAATTGGTGAAATAACACCGGCATTATACTATTTTCGAAATCATGAAGGTTTGTGTCTTGCAGCCGGACTATTCCACCTCCGGAGTCGATTATCAGAACTACGATCCCCCGAGAGATCTGTCGCGTTTACTACCCGACGACGAGGTGCATCACGTTTCATTGAACAAGCTCACTACCTACAAACAACTCCGCGATCTCAACAAACAGAAATTCGATGTATTCGTCAATCTCTGTGAAGGATATCTCGAGTGGGAAGTACCCAGCATCGATGTGATCCACACGCTTGAGTTATTGAATCTTCCGTTCACTGGCCCTTCTTCCAAACTTTACGACCCCACCAAAGAGCTGATGAAATACGTGGCCTATTGTGTGGGAGTCAATACGCCCGGCTATGTTCGGATCGAAAAAGCAGAGGATGTAAAAGTCGCTTCGCAATTATTGAAGTACCCACTGTTCGTGAAACCCGCAAAGGCCGGTGACAGTTTGGGCATCGATGAACACTCGAAAGTGTCTAATGAAGTTGAGTTGTTGCAGAAGGTGAATGAGATTCTTGAAGAATATGGTCCGTTGTTGGTGGAGGAATACATCGACGGCCGCGAGTTCACGGTGCTAGTCGCCGCCAATGCCGATGGAAAAACCTGTACAGCCTTTAAGCCGGTGGAATATATTTTCCCGGCGGGGCGTTCATTCAAAACGTACGCACTCAAAACTTCCGAATTGCATCCGGATGCGAACATCCCTTGCAACGACCCGGTGCTTGAAAAAAATCTCCGCGAAGCGGCGAAAAAAATTTTTCTGGGCTTTCAGGGGGTTGGTTACTCGCGATTGGATTTTCGCGTAGATGCAACCGGTAAAATTTATTTTCTTGAAATCAACTTTACTTGTTCGGTATTTTATCAGGATGGGTACGAGGGTTCGGCCGATTTCATTTTGAAATTCGACGGGATTGGTCAGGCCGGATTTTTGAAACACATGATCGCCGAGGGGATTGCACGTCATCAGCGCAAAAAGAAATGCTACGAGATGCGCGGCAACTCGATCGCCGGTTACGGAATCTATGCGGCCCGTGATATTGCAAAAGGAGAAGTGGTGTTCAAGGGAGAAGGTCGTTCACAGCGCATCATTACTAAGCGTCACGTCGAGAAATATTGGAACGAGGAGGAGAAATTAGATTTCCGTCGTTATGCCTACCCGATCAGCGAAGAGGTGTTTATTTTATGGGATGAAGAGCCATCCGAGTGGGCGCCGCAGAATCACTCTTGCGAAGCAAATACATCTTTCGACGGACTGGATGTACGCGCCCTGGGCGATGTGAAATCCGGTGAAGAACTCACCCTCGACTACGCACATTTCCTGGATCACAACATGGAACCGTTTGAATGCCGGTGCGGCACATCTAATTGCAAAAAACTGATCAGTGGCCCCGAAGCGAATTCATTGAATTTGCGGGAGCAGCGGTTGAGGAAGTTGTGATTGGGCAACGATCAACTTGAAGAAGAAATATTTTCTTACTCTTTTCGCAACATTTTAGTCCTGGCATGATACTCATTCAATGTTTCACCGATTTCATATCCGCCAATCAACAGTGGCAATGAATCATCTGTGAGTTCGAAGTAAGGGACCTTTCCCTTACTAATTTGGTCATCCAAGTCGGCTTTGCTTAAAAAATCCTTGGCTACATCGAGATAGGTGCCATTCATGAGATGTTTGAACTCGTGTTGAAAAATCACAGCGGCAAAACCTTCTAGTCGCCCAGTTTGTAGTTGTCCTTTTTCATCCCGGCACCGATATTCAAGCCACTCATAGGTTGCAACATTCCCTCGTTTTTCTCCAACCGCGCTTAAGCATGCATGCCAAAAGTTCTTCTTGGTACTGGAAGCCTTGGTGATGACCGGATTAATAAATATTTGTTGGGGGACCGGGCCCAGGACTTTGTATCTCGGATTATCCGGCTTCGCTTCAATCATAAAGAGTTGTAGGCTTTTGCCGATTTGATTAGCAGCGAGTCCAACCCCTGCCTTTCGTTGCATGATCGAGTACATGCTATCGATGAGCAAATGAAGCTTTTTGGTGTTGAATTCATTTTCCTCAATCGGTCTAGGACGTAGGTAGAGCGGACTTTGAGATCTTGAGGCCTGTCCGGCAGGTATTTGTTGAAGTATGCTCATTTCTTGTTTGGGAATTCCCAGCGAACGAGGAGCATTCGGAGTGGTACAGTTAATGGTACTAACTGTAATTAGGATGAGTAACAGGTTAGTAGAAATGTTTTTCATTTCATCAAAGATAGAGTGGTTGGGTGCTCGGGATCAGGCTGGAGCTCACTCACAGAAAAAATTAATCCTTGATACAACGTACAGAGTACCCCTCACCCATTTCGATGTGATGCCTGTACACAAAACCATTCTTGTAATTGAGGTTGCAGAACCAAGCATTGGTATCGTGGTACAATCTAGAACTCCACCAGTTGCCGAAGTCACCAATACCATTGAATTGACCATTGCCCCATCGACTACCGCCGGGAAGACCTGAAAACTTGCTGGAATTAGAACCATTACCGAAATGTGTTAATGTCGGTACAGAAACCGATCGCGTGTCTTTGCAAACACGGCATGTAGCCCCCCTTCTTCGATATTCAGGATCCCAAGACTCACAATTCGGACAAGTTTTGGAGCCTCCGGTTGTATAACTTCTCCATCCGCTTGTACTTTTCATTGCGCTCCCCGCTATTTCTTCGCCCCCTAAGTATACTGTTAGGGCATCCCATTCTGCTTTGGTTGGAATATGATATCCAGCGGGTGCAAGCCCTCTTGGATCATTTACGGCGTACCAATTATATAGTTTCCCATATTTCGTACCATTTGCGGGATCGTTGTTGTAATAGCACCAAGCCGGCTGTTCGTTATCACTCGCCCAATTCCACTCCTCATCCGTTTTAGCTTCTGGTATCGGATCCCCATTTCGAAAGGTGAATACGTTCAGGTTTTTGGCGTGCCAGATTTGTTTTCCTATGGTTACGGTTTGGGCAATTCCTGCTTTTACTAGAATTAAAAGAGCCAGGAGTGAAATTGTTCGTTTCATGATTAAAAGGATTTTATTCATCTTTCCGCTTTGGGGCTAAAAACTGATCAGTGGCCCCGAAGCGAATTCATTGAATTTGCGGGAGCAGGGGTTGAGGGAAATGTAATCTCTACCAATTTTCTAAAATCGCTATCAGATTTGGCAAATATTCTTCGCGAATCTGCCAAACAATGAAATAGTTTATTCCCATATAATCGTGTGCAACTCGATTTCTAAAGCCACGAATTTTATGCCAGTCTATTTCTGGTATATCTTCTTTTATTTGATCGGGAAGTCGATTCGCCGCTTCACCTATTATTTCGAAATTTCGTATAACAGATCTACCCGCATGCTATCTGACTTAAACTCTTCGTATGTCAGGCCTTTGGTATACTCCAGTATCTTTTTTGCAGATTCAACTATGTCCTGAATGAGCAGATCGGAAGAGCGCTTAGACATAGACTAAGTCGTCTTTTATTGCCTCCAAATACCGGGGTTTGATCCCTTCCCGTGTGATCAGGTCTACTTTGCGATTTAATCTGAATTCTAGAAAATCGGCAAGCGTAAAAAATTCCATACCTATCGGTCTGGAAAAGTCAACCAGTATATCGATATCACTCTTATCTGTAAAATCATCTCTTGTAACCGAACCGAATAATCCAATCGCCGAAACCCCGAATCGATTGGCCAGCTCCTGTTTTATAGAGGACAAATCAGCCTTTATGTATTCAAGCTTTTTCACGCTTTAAAATTAACGTAAAGAACTAATAGCTGAGCTGATGTCCTATTCTCCGCATTTTTGTCGAATAGTTAGATTAATGCCCGCATTGCTATTTCGGCATTCTGGGCGTTTTTGCTTGATGCGTTTTTAATATTATGGTTATCAGCTGATTAGGGCTAATTCACAAAACATTAATCCCGCCCGCCCCCCGAACACGTTAAATTTGCAGGACTAAACCCCACGCGGTTAAACACGAGGCCTCTCCCTAAGTCTCAACTCCGCTACCCGTTGCGTTCTACTTACTGACCTTAGACTATCACCTTCGGAAACGGACCTTCCGTCCCGATCAACATATTTTATTATGTCACGCCTTGCCGCCTTGAGCCAATTGATCCTGCAGCACCGATACCGGCTGGGATTCACCTATTTCCTGTTTCTCATCGAGACAGCCGGTAACCTGCTCCGACCCCTTTTTCTCGGTATTGCGGTGAACGACCTGATCAAAGGCTCCTACTCCGGACTGATCTGGCTTTGCGTGGTCCATATGATTTGGTTGGTGATCGGAACCATCCGTCATCGACTCGACACCCGAACCTACTCAGCCATTTACACCTCCATGGTGACACGCTTTCTCGCGCGTCGCTATCAACAAGGTGAAGTATCCAAACTCAGTGCCCACTCCACCCTCGCGCGTGAACTGGTCGATTTCTTGGAGTTTGATATGGTGTATGTGATGGAAGCCGTCTACAATATTTTCGGATCATTGGTCTTGTTATTCTTCTACGACACCTCCGTCGTATTGGTTTGTTTGAGCATTTTATTGCCCGTATCAATCATCAGTTATTCCTATGGCCGACGCATGCGCAAACTGAATCGCATGAAGAACGACGAATTGGAAAAACAAGTGGATGTGATCTCGAGCGGTAACGGACATATGATCCGTCAGCATTACGACAATCTCCGCAAATGGCAGGTGCGCATCAGCGATCAGGAGGCTTGGAACTTCGGAATCATGGAACTGTTGGTGATGATTGTGATCGGTTTATCGGTGCTGATCACGAATAAAACCATGGGCGCGGAAATGGAAGCCGGAAGTTTGATCGGGATCTACAGTTACATCCAACGTTTCGTAAGCGGAATGGATACGATTCCATACACGGTGCAACGCTTATCATCCTTGAAAGACATCCTGTTCAGAATGCGTTTGCAGGAAGAAGATCTTCAAACACCTCCGCTGCGCGAAGTCGCCTAATTAAAATTCAGCAGAACCCGGCGTACGAGGGAAAGCGATCACGTCGCGGATATTCGACATACCCGTGACGAACTGAACCATTCGCTCAAATCCCAATCCGAATCCGGCATGCGGCACCGTTCCGAAACGACGCGTATCCAGATACCACCACAATTCCTCTTCGGGAATTTGCATCTCTTTCATACGAGCCGTCAAACGATCAAGGCGCTCCTCCCGTTGTGATCCGCCAACGATTTCGCCGATGCCTGGCGCCAGAATATCCATCGCGGCGACGGTTTTTCCATCCTCATTCTGCCGCATGTAAAACGCTTTGATAGCAGCGGGATAATTAGAAAGAATAACAGGTTTCTTGAAATGCTTCTCGACCAGATAGCGCTCATGTTCGCTTTGCAGATCCATGCCCCAACCTGTGATCTCGTATTGGAATTTCTTTTTCTTGTTGTGATTGCTCTCACGCAAAATATCGATAGCCTCTGTGTATGTGATCCGTTCGAATTGATTGTTCAACACGAATTCCAACTTTTCGATGAGTCCGAGTTCGCTTCGCTTGTCCTGTGGCAATTGTTTTTCTTCCTCTTCCAGTCGAGTCGCCAGAAACTCCAGGTCTTCGCGATTGTTTTCCATCGCGTAGCGAATGATGTATTGGATGAACTCTTCCGCAAGGTTCATGTTGTCTTCCAGATCGCAGAAAGCCATCTCGGGTTCGATCATCCAGAATTCAGCGAGGTGACGAGCGGTGTTGCTGTTCTCGGCGCGGAAGGTGGGACCGAACGTATAGATCTCTCCGAAAGCAGTAGCCCCAAGTTCTCCTTCTAGTTGTCCGCTTACGGTAAGGTTCGTAGAGCGACCGAAGAAATCTTCTTTATGGTTGATGGATCCGTCTTCGTTTTTCGGTGCGGTTCCGTCCATCGGCAACGTTGTTACCCGAAACATCTCACCGGCTCCTTCCGCATCACTGGCTGTGATGATCGGCGTGTGCATGTACACGAATCCTTTCTCGTTGAAAAATTTATGAACCGCAAACGCGAGTGCATGTCGAACGCGAAAGACGGCCCCGAAGGTGTTGGTGCGAAAACGCAGGTGTGCTTTTTCGCGTAAAAATTCCAGGCTGTGTTTTTTGGGTTGCAGCGGATATTTTTCGGCATCGCTGTCGCCAAGTATTTCGATAGCAGTTGCCTTGAGATCCATTTTTTGTCCCTTACCCAACGAAGGTTCGATCACACCCGTCACTTTAAGAGACGCAGATGTGGTGATGCGCTTTAATAATGCGTCATCGAATTTGCCGAGCTCCACCACCACCTGTATATTGGTATTGGTGCTTCCGTCATTGAGGGCAATGAACTGGTTGTTCCGGAAGGTGCGTACCCAGCCCATCACGGTGACGGACTGTCCGTTTGGATCGAGCTTCAGCAGCTCACTGACTTTGATGCGTTGGTTGAACATAATGAAGCGTAAAGATACTGAAGGCGAGTGGGTTGTGAAATCCGCAAGCGGATCGGGTAACATTTTGGTAACCATCCGTTCATATTCCGGTAAGGTGCGATCGATAATCTTGCCCAAATTTTTTAGGATGAAAAACCAGTTTCTTTTGGTCCTTTTGGCATGCGGTATGGTACTGATAGGTTGTCAGAAGACCGATTTGTCGCCCGCCAGCACCGAACAAGCCTCCAGCTTTGTGGAGATTGGAACCATCGACATAGGCGATGTGGGTGCCGCAGAGATCTCTGCCTATGACCCGATCTCACAGCGGTTGTTTGCTGTTAATAATGGTTCAGTGAATAAGATCGACGTGATCGATCTTTCCAATCCGGCTAACCCCACACTGATCAGCTCCATTCCTATTTCAGGATTCGGCGGATTTGCCAACAGCATTGCTGTATCAAATGGTCGTTTGGCAATTGCCATTGAAGCGGCCGTCAAACAAAACCCTGGTAAAGTCGCAATCTTCGACACCCGCAAATTGGTAGAGATCAAGACGGTAACCGTGGGAGCACTGCCCGACATGGTCTGCTTTTCACCCGATGGGAACTGGATTCTGACGGCTGACGAAGGAGAACCCTCTAACGACTACCAGATCGATCCGCCTGGTACCATATCTATAATAGATGTTCGAAACGGATTTCAGGTTACCACGCTAGGTTTCAAATCCTTCATTACTCAACGAGCTGCTTTAGTGGCCAAAGGGATGCGGGTGTTCGGACCAAACGGTGATTTTGAAAAAGATATCGAACCCGAATACATCACCGTATCGGACGATTCCAAAACTGCTTATGTAACCCTGCAGGAAAACAATGCGATCGCCAAAGTGGACATCGCCACCAAGACCATCACGAACATTTTTCCTCTCGGGTTCATGGATTTCAGCAAACCCGGATTTGAGGCGGATTTCAGTGACCGCGACAACCAAATTGCCTTCAATAGCTGGCCGGTACGCGGACTCTATCTTCCCGACGCCATTGCATCCATGCAATATGAGGGTGAAACCTATCTATTCACCGCAAATGAAGGTGATGCACGTGAATATTCAGTCTTTACTGAAGTAAAACGTGTAAAGGATCTTCGTTTGGATGCTACAGCATTCCCCAACGGAAACACATTAAAAACCGATGCACAACTCGGACGATTGAATGTTACGACAACACTGGGCGATACGGATTTCGATGGCGACTTCGACGCCCTGTATTCACTGAACTCCCGCTCTTTCAGTGTATGGAGCGGCACCAGCGGAAATCAGATTTTCGACAGTAAAAACGAACTCGATAAAAAATGCAATCTCTGGTTCACGTATGACGATGGCCGAAGCGACGACAAAGGATCAGAACCCGAGTCTGTAGTGCTGGGTACTGTCGGCAAGAAAAAAATCCTTTTCGTGGGTTTGGAACGCTCAGACGCTGTAGCGGTTTATGATGTCACCGACCCAACAAAACCAAACTATATTAAACTCCTGGCCAGCGGTGATGCACCAGAGGGACTACTCTTCATCAAACCCGAGGATAATAAAATGGGTCGTAGCTTACTCGTAGTAAGCAGCGAAAACGATGGGGTGATCAAGATTTTCAGCACTAAATGATGTTTTTGATTTGAAATTCAAATAGATACGTGTTTTGTTCAGTCCCGCTTCGGCGGGACTTTTTTTGGCTTTTACCGGATACCCACCGGTAGCAGGTGAATATTATGGGCCTTGCCCTATATTTGCTATCGGAAAGCAATCAATCTTCTCGCTTTCCTCCACTCACCAATCTTTTTCAATTCTTAAGTCGGGTCTCGGAAATTTTGTTGAACCCCCTCCCTTTATT
>CANGZN010000057.1 GCA_947458625.1 Chitinophagaceae bacterium | reverse complement strand
GATATTTTCATTCCCTGCATGATCGCCACTTATGTGGCCACCTTGGCGGCGTTGATCATTGTATCCTGGAAACAGGGAATCCGTCTTTTTCAACCGGTACTGTTTCTGTGGATCGGGGTGGCCTCTGTTATAGTAGCTGGATTGGTTTTGTTTCTGGCCAACCTAACCCGAGCAGATCTGGAATCTGTTTCCGGTTTGATCGGAAATGGACTTTTGCTTTTGATCGTATTTTTGATCGTATTGGGTGGGGTTTATAAAAAGATCGATCTCTTTTCCGCTTTCGTAGAAGGTGCCAAAGGCGGTTTTGAAACTGCTGTCCGCATCATTCCATATTTGGTGGGTATGCTCGTGGCGATCAGTATGCTGCGGGTCAGCGGCAGTTTCGATGCCATCATTGACGGGATGAAATACTTGTTCGGAGCGATGGGGGCCGATACACGATTTGTAGACGGCTTGCCAACGGCGTTGGTTAAACCGTTCAGCGGTGGAGCCGCAAGAGGATTAATGGCCGATACGATGAAAACCTTCGGGCCCGATTCTTTTGCCGGCAAATTGTCTTGTATCCTGCAGGGATCCTCTGACACTACCTTTTACATCGTAGCTGTTTATTTCGGATCGGTGGGTATAAAGAACACCCGTTATGCGATCGGCTCCATGCTGCTGGCGGACTTGGTCGGGATCATTACCTCGATCGGATTGGCTTACTTGTTCTTCGCTTAACGCAGCGGAGCACAGACCGGAAAATAAAAATGCCGCCCAAACGGACGGCATTTTTATACTTAGTTCCTGTTCGATCAATAGTTCACGAAGGAACTGAGGAAACGTACAGCAGCGGCTCCACGGTGTGTACCGCGATAAACCAGTGTATAGCTTCTTTTCTGCGTAGGAAAGAATCCGTTCAACTGAGCCAGCACATTGGATGTTCCGGCTTCGCGAACCTGTAAGGTATCGTTCAGCGCTGATGCGAAAGGAACATAAGTACTTACGTCAGTCGGCGCAATGTTACTGACCACATTGCCAGCCCGCTTGAACGAATAGAGATCGATGTTGGGCATTAATGTGGGGGAGTATGCGAAATGCGCAAAGCGAACACGACAAGTGGTATCGGTTGGAACTACGATATCCGTGACAACGGTCTTTTGCTTTACCGCAGAGATCGTATCGTAGGCAAAAATGGTGTAATTCTTACCTCGATCGAGAATATTGGCGAAGCTGAGAGGGACTTGTGTAGTAGTGCTCAGTGTATCGCGCAATAAGAAAGCTCTGGAACCGGATGGAACCATGAAACCGTAGCCAGTGGTGGGAAAAACGCCACCCGAGGAGAGGCCCGCTCCATTTTGAGGACGGCCATCCACGTAAACATAGTTACGAGAAGCACCAACTGTTGCCATATAAAACTGTACAACGGTATTGCCGGCTGTATCGGTGTTCAGGTTGATCTTTTCATCGAATGATTTCTCACAGGCTACCAGTGTCATAGCCAGGGTGGCGATTAAACCTAACCCCAAGATGTATTTCTGATTTTTTTTCATGTTGTTCTTTTTTAAGGGTTATCAGGGTAGTGAGAACCATTGTTCTTTAGTATGATAATCCAATGCCAGTCCGCCTACACTATTCAAGGCCGCTATGTTGTACAGATATTCAGAATTGTAGCGAGGGCGTGCACGATACACCAATTTTCCGGCATTGTTGGTGAACAGGTCGATTCCGGATGGTGGTGTGAAACCGGCATACACTTGCAGACCTGTTGCCGGATCGATGTCAGTATAATGATAGCGACGCATATCGACCCAGGTTTCCTGTAAGCCCCAACCGTACATGGCGATGTATTTCTGCAGCATGATATGGGAGCGTGTTAGGCTTCCGGCAGCAGGAACCACGGCAGGGTTTGCCAGGTAGGCAGCACGAGTGGCAGAGGTGATCTGCATAGCCACCGGAACGTTGTTGTGGTAATCTGGGGTATTCATCAGCATATCGAAACTAGCATTGATGCCATCGATATAAGACTGACGAGCCTGCGTTGCGAAGGCGGCACCTTTACGCAGATACGCTTCAGCTTTCATGAAATGATTTTCGGCAGCTGTAAGAATTGGGAAAGGTGATCCATTTCTAAAGATGTATCGTGCATCTACATCAGTACCGGGTGCTGCAGTCGAAGAGAACAGGCCACCCCAGTAATTACGGGGCTGGTCATTTGTTGCCAATCCGTCAGTTCCTCTGTTAGGACGAATACCGCGGAAGGTACCATTGATGTTTTCTCTGAGCACGTAAGGGGTACGAGGATCGGTAACACCGGTGAACATGGTGCTCAATCCGGTCATGAGATCAACCGCAAAACGAGATTGACGAAGGGCACCCACATTGGAACGGAATGGTCCGTAGAAGTTGAACGTTCCGGAAAGGCCAGATGCTTGAAATTTAGCGGTTGCATCATCAGCCGTGGTATTGATACCGAGGTTTGCATAGGCAATCACGGAATCTGGCTGGTAGATACTTTTGTTGGTCAGGTGGTTGAAGCTACGGGCCAATACAGAGTAGGCAAATTTCTTCCACTTTTCACGGTCGCCGTTGTAGAAGTAAGCATCTCCACGAGCCAAATTAGCTTGGCTTACATTATCTGCCGTGCTGTTCAGGTAATTCAGTGCTATATGCGCCTGTTTGCGGCACTCCGCATACATTTCCTCTTGGGTATCGTAGTTGAAAACAAGCAGATTCGCATCGAATGCTTGTTTGAGGATTGCCTCGCCATAGGTAGTGGTTAGAGTCAGCCAACTCCAGGAAAGGAGGGCATGACCAACTCCAACATAGTCCCATTTCTTTTCTTCTTTACCCCATTCAATCATACGCTGCAGGTTTTGACCCATGCCGTAGTAATGCATGGCCCAGATGGAACCCAGTAGATCCGAGGCCCCAGTGGCGCCAGACATTTGATCGAATGTGTTACCGGAAGCATTTGTCGCCCAGTATTGAACATAGCGGCCGATGATTAGACCATCATTCGCGGTACCATATGCGCTACCCTGAGCCGATGAACTACCGACCAGGTTACCGATGATCCCCGGAAGCATTGATTCGATCGGGACTCGAACATCTGCGTTCGGATTCTTGTAGGCCTCATCTATTTTCTTGCTACAGGAAGAAATGCCAAGGGCAATCAGCGCAGCTATGGGCCAAAGGATGGATTTATAAGTATGTTTCATATTTCTAAATATTTATTGATCAAAAGGAGGCTCTGATTCCAAAATTGACCTGAACAGGGGAGGGCAGGGTTCCGTAATCAAATCCGAATGCACCTACACCGAAGCTACCAGCTGTGTTACCATTCACGGCCGGGTCGGCACCACTGTAGTTGGTGAGGAGTACCAGGTCGTTCGCGGTCATGAACAGACTCAGGGATTTGAATTGTTTCAGGAAATTCTTGGGAAGCGTGTAATTGATTGTTAAGTCACGCAGACGGAACCAGTTCACATCTCTTTCAATGAATGCTTCCTCAGGCATGGTTGTGTAATACTGCTCGTTATAGGCAGGGATCACCGTGATGGTGTTGGCTGTAGGTGTAGCAGAGTTTTGCAATCCATCGTTCAATACCCCCTGGATCACGCGTGGCGTGTAGCGATCAGCAGTCAGGTTGCTCTTTCCGATACGAGTCAGATAAGCATTGGTGCCATTGAAGATGTCTCCACCCACTTTCAGATCCCAAAGCATGCTCACGCGCCAGTTGCCCCAGCGGATCGAGTTGTTCCAACCCAATGTGAAAGCGGGGTTACGGTCGCCTTTTACAGTGAAAATACCATCGCCCACAGGCAGACCGTTCGCCGGGTTGATCAAGATCTGACCGGATGTGTTACGGGCATATCCAAAGGCGGTGATAGATGTTGTCGATCCGCCACGTACCAGACCACCACGTGCATTACCATACAACCAAGTATCAGAGATGTAATATTCACTTACGTTGCGGGGCATGTCAAGTACCTGGTTCCACATGCGATTGAAGTTGAAACGCATGTTCCATACCAATCCTTTTTTCTTGATCATGTCGTAGTCGATACTAACTTCAACACCTTGGTTCTGTGTGCTGGCAGCATTCTGCGTATTCAGCACAAAGCCTGTTCCGTAGCTCAGACGGAAATTCTGAATGATCTGGCCTTTATTCTTGGTATTGTAGTAGGTAACATCCATATTCAGGCGGTTATTGAACAAACGTAATTCTGTCCCCAATTCATAGGTGCTTTGACGCTCAGGGGCCAGGTCAGGACTGTTGTTGAAAAAACCGTAAGAGAAACCACCACCGCTCGCGAAGTTGTTCACGAATACAGACTGAGTGGAATAAGGCGTGTTCAAACGGGCTGTACCAGCCAATGATGTACGCAGTTTCCAGTAGCTAACGATACCATCCTTTTTAATGGAAGGAATGATATCACTCATGATCAAGCTCAAGCTTCCGCCCGGATAATTATATTTTCTATTCTGAGAAGGCAGGGTTGATGCTTCTTCGAAACGATGAGTATAACTTAAGAAGGCATAATTTTTATAGCTCATGGAGAACTCACCAAAATAGGCACCCTGACGAAGGATCTGCTTGTTGTATTCACCGAACGCATTGCGGAGCAGACGAAG
Source organism: Chitinophagaceae bacterium (assembly GCA_947458625.1). Lineage (GTDB taxonomy): Bacteria > Bacteroidota > Bacteroidia > Chitinophagales > Chitinophagaceae > JJ008. Next base: position 6,365 of record CANGZN010000057.1, on the reverse strand, counting down.
ACGAGTATTTCGACGGGTAACGCTACTATCCATATAATTGCCAAGCAACGTTTGCAAATCGCGGTCGCTAACAACTACCGGTGTTCCACCCACGATGGGATCACCGTTCGCATCTCTCGGTGTCCGGTACATTTTTCCATCAGCTGTGTTCACATTATCTACGATGTTGGTACCTGATACGGCCCACATGCGTGTTTCATAATCTTGCCACATGGTACCAACCATCAAACGCATGTTCAAGTGCTTGCCGATATTCTTTTTGAACGTGGAGGTGATGGTGTGGTTGTAACCGATGAATTTTCTCCAATACTGATCCATTGAACCACCGGAACCGGCAGATACATAGAAGGATTGTGGATGATAGAACCAATAACCGTTGAGATCATAGGTGTCATATCCAAAACGGCCGGAGAGGCTCCACCACTTAGTCGGATTGATATTGATACCTAAAGATCCGGTGATGCGATCGGTCTCATCGTAAGCACGGTTTTTCTTGACGTTGAAAAGTGGGTTATCCACTTCTCCGTTAGCCGATAAACCGGAGAAAAGATCCAGCTTATCGCCGGTGCTCAGGTCTTCGTAATTACGGATGTCGTTATTACTTGGCCATGCCAACAGGGCCAGCAGATATCCGCCAGCACTGCGCAGAACCTTATTGTTCTGGGACTTGATGTAGGAGATCGATGGCATAACCTCGATCTTATCCTTCCAGAATTTGGTGGTATTGCTTAGACGGAAATTGTATCGACGGAAATTATTTTCCGGTACAACCCCTTGTTGGTCGAAATAACTACCAGAAAAGCGGAACATGGATTTTTTGAATCCAAAATCCACTCCCAGGTTGTGGGTCATTGCCTTACCCATCTGGAAGAATTCCTTTTTGTTGTCGAACAATTGAGTACCGGCGGCCCAACGGGGACCGAAGTATTGGAAAGTATTTGTTCCAACACCGTTCGAACCGTTGGCATAGTCGTTATTGACTTCCGGCCAGCGAGTCACCTGCTGAAAGCGGAAACTGTTGTCATATTGGACGGCCAGTTTGGCTGTTTTTGGTCTTTTGGTCGTGATCACGATCGCACCTGAACTAGCCTGACTACCATACAGCGCGGTAGCTTCAGGACCTTTCAGAACCGTGATGGTTTCGATATCGTTGGGGTTGATATCTGCGATACGATTTTGGTAGTCGTTATTACGGTTAGGACGGTCGGAAGCAAGTCCGATTCCCTGACCACCACTGGAAGTTTCATTAATGGTCTGGTTGTCCAGAATAACACCATCCACTACATAAAGGGGCTGGTTACTCAAAGACAACGAGTTGAAACCGCGCAATACAACGGAAGACGAGGCACCGGCAACACCCGAGGTCTGATCGAGCGTCAGACCTGCCACACGTCCCTGTAAGCTATTCAAGAAGTTTTCGCGTTGCGTCTCCTGCACTTCATCACCCTTTACGGTTTGTACCGAATAGCCGAGTGAACGAGGATTTCGCTTGATGTCCATCGCAGTAACAACCACTTCACCCATCATGTTATCAGCTGTTTTCAGCTTAATACCCAATGTGGTGTTGGAACCCACTTTAATGTCTTGCGTCACATACCCCACATAGGAGATCTGTAAGGTTTCCCCGTCAGTAACCTGAATAGAGAACTTTCCGTTGGCATCAGTCTGCGCCACGCGGCGAGTTCCTTTAACACGAATGGTAACACCGGAAAGAGGTGATTGATTTTCCTCAGCGAGGATCGTCCCCGAGATCGTCCGTTGCTGGGCATACATGTCTGGTGTCCACAGCAGGAAGAGGGAAAGAATCGCTAAAACGAAGCGAAATTTTCTCATAGCAAATTGTTTAAAAATGTAGTTGGCAAACAACGAACGACCTCGCAGGAGATCGAACAATTGTTAATGAGCTACTAAATTAAGGAATGGGGGGGATTCTGATGCGTTGGCGGAAAAAAATGTGGAAAAGCTTTTGAAAGCGCCAACTTTAGGCTAAAGGACTGCTTATCAGTTCTTTATTTTCAATATAGCCACGCGGCTGGTTGGTCTTTGGCCATCTAACCAACGAAAGCCGGTTAGGCGCATCGAAGCCGGATTTTTTTCCCGCATAGGCCAGACTGTGCCGGTCACCTCAGACCTGAAAACAACCCGGTCAATGCCACCGGATTGAAAATAAATGTCCATCCGATCGGCATTGGACTCATTCACCCCCGTGTAAGCACTGTCATCATCCTGAATAAAATAGATGCATTCGGCATACCCCTTGGCCTGTAGGGAATCCATACCACCATCCGTCAAAAAAGCTGCCATTCGGATGGACTTGACTTGATTATACACCTCCGGATCGAGTTTCTGAACCAGCAGACTGTTTTCAAAAACATCCAGTTTTTCAGCTTTTTTGTTCTTGGTTCTTAAGATGATCGTATCACCGGTGATCTGACTGCCACTTGACCAGATGACGGGTTCCTGATAGAGCCTGAAAACAGAATCTTCATAGGAATAGTACATACTGTCGCAAGCAGCCTGCAAAGAATCCGTGAAGATCCTGACATGGTTATAGGCCCTGAAAAAACGGAGGTTACTATCTATTGAAACCGCTTCGGCTTTGACAATGTTTTTGTTGGCCGGTAGTGGACCCGAGAATAAAGTATCTGCTGTGATGTATACGGAGTCCTTGTCCTGCTCCACGATCAAGACCGGATGGTCTGTACTGAGAACCGTATTCTTCTTTTTATCACGAACCACTTTTCCCGCCAATAATTTAGTGCCTTGAGCCGGATCGATGATCTCCACATTGCCTTCAGCTTCTGATAGGCCGGTTTCATCATCGAATCGGATTTTCTCACCTGTGATCTTTGTTTTGCCGTCCCGGATCACAGGTCTTTTACCGAACTCGGCTTTACCGGTCGACATGTTATAAAAACCCTCCCGGGTTTCAATGATCCTTCCGCTGCTGTCACGGATCTCGGTTTCCGACACGAAACGGGTTACTTTGGAATCCAGGTTATATAGCAACGTATCTGTCTTGATCTGATAGGCGGGATCTTTAAGTGATACATCCTTGATAAAATATACATCTCGCAAAGAAGCATAGTAGAAGCCTTCTCTACTGTTTAGTGTCGTTTTGCCATTATAAACAGTACCCCCTTTTTTATAGACTCCTATATCGGAATTGAGGTCATATTCCAATTCAGGCGTTATGAGTTTTCCTTTTCCATCATTCAAACGGACATCACCATCGAGATAGGCGATCCGACGGTCGATCAGGTAACGAAGGTGTTTGGCACGAAGATCCGATGTGTCTTTTTCGATCAATCGAACAGATCCCCACGCTTCAAAAAGATTTCCGGTTTGGTCGAGCACACAACTGTCGCAATAAAAAAGTGAAGTCCCCTGTTGTAACATTACATTTCCGGCAGCGATTTGCAGATCGGAACTATCCTTTTTTAAAAAGATCAATCGGTCGGCGTGACGGATCTCCAGGGGTTGGGAACTATCCTTAACAGGTAAAGCGATGGAGTCGACCGGAGGGGGCGGCAAACGTTTTTGGGCGGATAAAGGAAAATATCCGAGCACGATCAGTAAAAGGATAAAGACGTGTATCCGGCAGGTCATCGGGTTGAATCGGCAGGGGTTTGACCTTTTTTCGCAGGAGCTGTCAAGGGACCTGACTTATCTTTTTTACCGAATACGGATAGGTTCACGTATCGTTTGGGATGAGCCCGCAAGTCGTCGAGCAGGATCTCTGCACTGAGTACAGCGTCATTGAGCTTGTTGTACAACTGCTTGTCGGATACCAACGCACCCAAACTTCCCTCCGTGGAGAGTACTTTTTGCAAGGAGGCGCGAACTTGAGAAAGGGTAATGGATAATGAATCGATCGTTGGTTGGATATTCAGTTGGGAAAGTTTCTCCGTGGCGGCCGCGGCATTTGTAAGGGTAGCGCTGATCTTCTCATTATTGTTTTTCAAATTTTGCGTGATCTGCTCAACATTAGTAAGGGTTCGTGGCAAACTACCTGTTTCTTTATCCACCATACTGGCTATTCCCGCCATACTTTTATTCAGGTTTGCCATACTGGCTTGTAGGTCGGCCCGAGTGGCAGGCCCCAATGTTGTATTGATGGAACTCAAGGTTGTTTGCAGTTCATCCAGGACATCTTGCACTTTGGCAATAGTTGGATTCAGTTGGGCCTTCACATCACCCAATAAACCGGACTCAACCCTTGTGACGATCGTGTCACCCGGTTGGATCAATTCTTTTGAGTCACCCCGTTCGATCACAATGAAGGAAGCGCCGACCAAATTCGAGGCGATGTAAGCCACCGAATTCTTCGGAATATTGATTTCTCTGGTTAGATTGAACGTTACCACGATAGCACTAACATCCTTATCGAGTTCTTTTTTGGCGTATACCGATCCGATCGCCAGTCCATTTATCTTGACTTCATTTGATTTTTCAAGCGTGCCCAGTTCCTTGAATACGGCATGAATTAGGAATTGGCGTTGGAAGACATCCTTTCCTTTCAGGAAATTGAATCCGATGAATAACAAAACCAATGCAATCATTGTCAATAACCCAACTTTTGTTTCATTCGAGATCCGCATGTAATAAATTTCGTTCGGTAAAGGTAATTGAAAACAATTTGGGACGTTCTATCCGTTATTTGCCCATACGGAGCTTTTCCCGCTCTTCAATGTACTCCAGGAAACGGCGTGTATCGACAGGGGCGGGAACGGTTTGAAATTTGGTTTGAGCAGGTGCAGTTTCCTCAGAATTCCGTTGATCCAGCCAATTGAGATAATTCCCCAGGGCACGCAACACACATTCACTGAGTTCTTTTTGTCCATCTTCACTGTTCAAATAGGTTTCCTCCTCCGGATTCGAGATGAAGCCGGTTTCGATCAGCACACTGGGCATGGCTGTAGCTTGTAATACCCAGATGGGGACCGGACGCTGACGAACATCACGATCGACCCGTCCCACTTTGACAAATTCATCCTGAATGAGTCCGGCAAACGTGGCACTGCGTTTGAAATATTGTTTTGTTTTCAATAAGGCCAAGGCTACGAATTCAGGCGAACTCGGATCGACCGTTCCGTAAAAAGTTTGATAGTTCTCTTCTGCCATCATGGGTGCGTTTTCCCGAACAGCTACTTCTTTTGCCTCGCTCTTATTGGCCCCCCAGATATAGGTTTCTGTCCCCTTGGCCGGGCTTGGCATTCGATACGTACGATATTGTGGAACTTGCTTGGTGACCTTTCTTCGCTTGCTGCCCTTGCCGACATAAGTTGTGACTGTCTTGTTGCCGATAAAGTCTCTTTTCACGACATCACCTGCAGAATTCACGTGAACACAAATAAAAAGATCGCCTTTATTGTTGTTTGCGAAATCGGCCCGATCATAAAGCGTTGGATAGGTATCCTCTGTCCGAGTATAAAGCAGCTTAATATCCGGATATTTTTGCTGGATCAACTGCCCCAACTTTAGGGATACGGACAGGCAGATGTCTTTTTCGCTGGAAAAATCACCTCGTGCTCCGAAATCCTTCCCACCATGACCCGCATCAATAATTATGGTTCGAACCAGTTTTGACCCCGTGGAAGGGGTAGTTGGGGATGAAGGTTTAAAGGAGAGAAAAAAGATACCGGCAGCCGATAAAACAAAAAAAGAGAGCAGGCGAAATACCATGGGCGACGAGTTTTTCAGGTGTGGGATACAATTACCTGCAAAATTCACAAATTGTTGGGTGGCGTCCAACACGCTCCAAACACATTTCAGTTACTTTTGCCGGAAGCATGCCAACCCACTGCGAATCTACATTTTTTCGTCATGAGTTGTTGAAAATCATTGGGATACTGTTGCTTATAGGCACTGTTTTCCCCCTGTATTCAATAGCTCAGTCCCCTAATTTTCGCAGGCCGTTAACACCTCAATCCGACACAACGGGGCCAGAACTTACACCCATCCGCTCGGTATTAGCCAAAACAGACACGCTTCCGACCAAAGCCAAAACAGACACTTTCTCTCTTCGCATCTCCAAAGACACGCTGGATGCTCCGCTCAAATACCAAGCAGCTGATTCAGCTGTGATTCAGATCGAGTCAAAGCGAATCGTACTCTACGGAAAAACACAGACAGACTACAAGGATATTCAGCTCACGGCTCCAAAAGTTGAGCTTGACCAGTCCCGACAGTTGGTGATCGCCACCAATACGAAGGATAGTGGAGGCCAAGTAGTGGAGCCCGCACATTTCAAAAGTGGAGAGTCCGAATTTTCAAGCGATACGATACTTTATAATTTTCAATCGCAAGTGGGACTCACAAAAAATACCTATTCACAACAAGGGGAGATCCTCGTGATCGGTGAG
>CANGZN010000056.1 GCA_947458625.1 Chitinophagaceae bacterium | reverse complement strand
GGATCGGTCGATCACCTCACGTATGTCTTTCACGCCGGCAGAAATAGCGCTAAGGGTGTAGAAGGGTCTTTTCAGGGATTGGCTGAGGGCGGTGGCGAGGGTTGTCTTTCCCGTGCCGGGTGGTCCCCACAAGATCATGGAGGGGATCCTTCCGGCTTCCAGACTGATGCGAAGCACTTTGCCGGGGCCGGTCAGGTGTTCCTGTCCAACGACATCCTCGATGCGTTGTGGACGCATTCGCTCTGCCAAGGGGGCCAGGTAATTCATCGGTCCAAGTTAAGAAGAAGTCGAGCTGCTCGTTACTGCGTGCAGATCATGGCGCGTCGTTGCAGGCTCCAATTGGTCGGTGTTTGTGTGTTTGATCGGGTGTTGCCTTCCATACCGGTCATCAGGACAGATTTCAAGGAGAAAGGGGAATTCACGGACCGTACCCCTTCCTGATTGAATACTTGTGAGTAGTTGGGGATGCCTTCATCCGTTGCGAGAATGAAATAGGTGTCGGTGCCGATCGGACCTTCTACTTTTCCTCCGACTAGGTAGGTGGAGCGGATCAGCTCATTATTGAGATAGCGGGGGAATTGATTGTCGACATTGCCAACTGACGATTGCGGGTAGAGCAGTTGCATTTGTCCGTTTCGATCGATCATGAACAGGTATACATATCTTTTTTTCACCGCACTTTTCTTGAAGGATTCATTGACCTCCAAAAAGAGCTGAATGGATTCCCCCATTTTATATTTATCACCGGTGATCACTTGACCGTTTGATCGGTTTCGTAATACGAGGCTGAAAGGGAATTCGTTGGATTCATTAACAGGTGCTGCCAATTGAAGCCAGCCCCGGATCTTGCTGATGGCCTTAGCATGCTCATATAAGGCATCTACTGTTTTTTTTATATCGCTTGTGTCCTTACGAGCGGAACCATTCGTCGCAGTAGAAAGTGGATAGGCCCGCGTGAGCAATGGCAAGCTGCCTAAGCTATCACTCGCGGCGATCTCTGCCCGACGAAGTCGGTAGGAGAGCTGGTTCTTGTCATCGATGATGCCGACTAGCCAATAGTGGGCAAGGGACGGATCGGTTACAAATTTTATGTTGGGGTTGTTCCGGGAGCGGATTTCTTCTTCGAATGCCTTCACCAAGGAGACGGTCGGAGGGAATTCAATGTAGGTCAACCGGTCGTTCGCCATGTTTTTTTGGATCAAGGTATTGGATGCTGTACTGCCTAATGCAATTCGCTTGCCGTTTGCATTCAATTGCCAACCATTTTGATCGGTGTAGATGGATTGATCAGGTTCGCCTTTGTCGAGTTCGGTCACCCATTTTGCTCCAACTGATTTTTTCAATTGTATGCCTGCGGTTACCCACTCGGCGAGTTGTTTGTCTGAAAGGGCTGGTGGTGTGTAGATCTGAAGAAGGGGTGATTGCGAGGAGATCCAGTTGGAGACGGTGAGATATTCACCGGATTTCAAATTTTTGAGATCGCCTTTCACCAGTCGTGCATGCGAACGATTGGGCCCGTAAACAGAGTCAACTATCAGAAATGCCAAGGTGTCTGATCCGTTCAATTTCAGAAGGGTGTTTTCTTTTCGTAGTCCGATTGCAAATCCCCCTTGCAGAAACACTTTCCGTCGTGTCATTGGATTTTTCGGATCGTCCATCACGGCGACTTTGGTCTGATCGGAGACTTCTCCTTTCCCGAGTCCGAATATAGTTTTATCCAGCCGGGCAGGGGTGCCACCCAGTACCGGTTCTTGTTTTTTGCCGTTTCCTTTCAGAATGGCGCGGGCGGTGGAGAATAACTGAAGGGAGGAAGCGTTTGGTCCGATTTGTTCGAGCGCTTGGGTGAGGGCAAGGGTGAAAGCGCCATGTGAGATCTGGTCTGGAGAAGGTTGTTCTTGTGCAAGCTCGTCGGATTGGGCGGCGGAAATGATCAGGAAGTTTTTGTCGCTTCGTGTTTCGGGTGGTGTTGGGTCGCTACCATCTTTTGCGTCGTAGCTCGCATCCTCTGTAAAGCGATATACAGGTGGAGGTTGTGGTCCGCGTGACAACGATCCGCTATGGCAACAATCATTGATGATCGTCAGGTTCACCCCTTTATCCAGAAATGCATTATAGAGAACGGCCAATTCTTTGTCGCGAATATCTTTAGAGCCGGGTTTCCAAGCATCGGCAGGAACGATGGTTTCATCTTTTTGATCGGGTTCTTTGGATAGGCTGTTCCTGACCTGACTGCCATGACCCGCATAGAAAAATACCGCGACATCATTGGCTTTGGACTCGTTCAAAAGTTTTTGCAATGCATTCAATATCCCATCCCGTGTTGCTTTCTGATCGAAGAGAGTATCGATTTGGTCGGGTTGAAACTGAAAGCGATTAATGAGAATGGCCTGCATCGCTCTTGCATCGTTCACCGCTCCTTTGAGATCTCTGATCACACCTCTTGGGTTGGCAGTTGTGCTGGTCGGACCCGCATAGGAATTGATGCCAACGATCAGGGCTCTTCTCTGTTGACTCAACAATAATGATGCGCTGAGGAAAAAAGAGAGGAACAGCAACGACACGCGAGGGATGAAGGGGACTTTCATGTTGGTTATGTGATGTTGACGGCTGTTTATTCAATACGGTTCAAGCTCGTGCCTGCAAATATTAACTATTTTTTGCGAATTGGGCGGTCGCCTCGATTAAACCAATAAGCATCATCATCATCCCAAGGACAAATCAATTTATATGAAACCATTTATCCTCTTCTTAGCCGGATTCATCTGCGTGCAATCAGTCGCAACGGCACAACACATACGGATACGATTGGATTTTCCGGTAGGGGCTAGTGTACGGCCGGGTGGAAATGGGCCTTTTCGTGGAGCCGTGTGGATCGGGCCGGAATGGAGATGGCAGCGGGGTCAGTATGTATATGTTCCTGGATACTGGGCAAAGCCTAAACGCCGGGGAGCGATCTGGACACCGGGTTACTGGAATAATACCCGCAGAGGCTATGTATGGATCCCAGGAAGGTGGCGGTGAGGTTAAAAAAAAGCCTTGCAGTGAAACTGCAAGGCTTTGTAGCCCGTACGGGATTCGAACCCGTATCACCACCGTGAAAGGGTGGTGTCCTAGCCCTTAGACGAACGGGCCGTTTAGGGGGTGCAAAGATAAGAGTGGGTCGATTTTAGTCCAAAAGTTTTTAGCGAACCATCTGGCACGGTTCTTGTTCTTATTGGAACATGCAAAAAGAAGCCTTTGACTGGGTCATCAATCGGAGACGTTCCAATAGGAGCTTTGATCCAGCTGTAGCCGTACCCGATGAAGTGATCGAAAGAAGCCTGCAACGGTCTATCTTATCTCCTAACAGCAGCAACATGCAGTTGTGGGAGTTTCATTGGATACAGTCGGATGCACTCAAATCCAAACTGACAGACTACTGTCTAGGTCAGGGTGCGGCCAGAACTGCCAAACAGCTCGTTGTTTTTGTCACCCGACAGGATCTTTGGCAAAAGCGAGCCCGGTGGAATTATGAGCAGATCCGACAAGCGATCGGTGATCGGGAGCCCAACAAAATGGAGAAGAGGGGGTTGGATTATTACGGAAAGTTGATGCCGCTGATCTATCGAAAGGATTGGTTGGGTTTGGCCACCTTGGGTCGGAGAACCATCAGTTTTATACTGGGATTACGAAAACCATTTTACCGGGCCAGCGGAACGGCCGACCAACGGATCATGGTGCATAAATCCTGTGGGTTGGCGGCGCAGACGTTCATGTTATCGATCGCAGCGGAAGGATACGATAGTTGCCCCATGGAAGGATTCGACCGTGTACGCGTACGAAAAGCGTTGGGTCTTCCCCGCGGCGCAGAGATCAATATGATCATCGGCGTTGGCATGGGTACACCGGCGGGTACCTGGGGCGAGCGTAAACGAGTACCTTTCGAAGAGGTGGTTATCACGCACAACTGATCGTTCCCATCTCTTTGCCTCATCTTTTTAATCTCATCCTTCCTCCCTCATCCCTCAACTTTTCCGTAGTTTTGCCCCGCAAAAATCAAGCAGTATGAGTACTATCAAAGTCGCCATCAATGGGTTCGGTCGCATCGGCCGCCTGGTCTATCGCCAGATCTTCAATATGCCCGGCATCGATGTGGTTGCCATTAATGATCTGACCAGTCCCAAAGTATTGGGTCATCTTCTGAAATACGACAGTGCCCAAGGACGTTTTGAGGCGGAGGTAAAGTCCACAGAGGATTCAATAGTGGTCAATGGCGATGTACTGAAGATCTATGCACAAAAAGACCCGGCTCAAATTCCCTGGGGATCACATGATGTTGATGTAGTCATCGAGTGTACGGGTTTCTTTACCGATAAGGACAAAGCGGCTGCGCACCTCACGGCAGGAGCTAAGCGCGTGGTGATCTCTGCCCCTGCTACCGGCGATCTCAAAACAGTTGTATTCAATGTGAACCATTCGATCTTGGATGGCAGTGAAACGATCATCTCTTGCGCCTCTTGTACGACAAACTGTCTGGCACCCATGGCCAAAGTGCTGAATGATCAATATGGCATTCAGACGGGTATCATGACCACGATCCATGCCTACACCAACGATCAGAATACCTTAGATGCCCCGCATCCTAAAGGCGACCTTCGTCGTGCGCGTGCCGCTGCAGCGAATATCGTTCCTAACTCAACCGGCGCCGCCAAGGCAATCGGCTTGGTGCTGCCCGAACTGAAAGGAAAGCTGGACGGGGGTGCTCAGCGCGTGCCAACCATCACGGGTTCGCTCACGGAACTGACGTGTATCTTGTCTAAAAAGGTGACCGCTGAAGAAATAAACGTAGCGATGAAGGCTGCCTCAAACGAATCTTTCGGTTATACCGAGGATGAGCTGGTCAGCACCGATATCATTGGTATACATTACGGCTCCTTGTTTGATGCTACCCAAACCAAGGTGATGACGGTAGGGGATGCGCAACTGGTCAAAACCGTCAGTTGGTATGACAATGAAATGAGTTATGTAAGTCAGCTGGTGCGTACGGTCAACTACTTCGCCAAACTGATCCAGAAATAAGAATCTTTTCGCCCGACTTTGGTCGGGCTTTTTTTTACGAATCAATGTTAGTTTTTATGAGTCGTTTTCAGGAGCATGCTTTCAACGGACAAAAAGCACTGGTGCGTGTCGATTTCAATGTACCGCTCGATGATCAATTCAATATCACCGATGATACCCGTATGCGTGCTGCCGTGCCCACCATCCAAAAGATTCTGAGCGATGGCGGGTCGGTGATTCTCATGAGTCATTTGGGTAGGCCCAAGGATGGTCCTACAAACAAATATTCACTGGTTCATCTGGTAGCTCATTTGAGCGAGCTGCTCGCCCGTCCGGTGCAGTTCGCGGCAGATTGCATCGGTTCAGCTGCAACCGAGGTGGCAACGAGGCTCTTGCCGGGTGAGGTATTGCTGTTGGAGAATCTTCGTTTTTACAAGGAAGAAGAGAAGGGTGACGCAGGCTTCGCTGAGAAACTTTCAACCCTGGGGGATGTGTGGGTGAACGATGCCTTCGGCACGGCACACCGGGCGCATGCCTCTACGGCAGTGATTGCGCAGTATTATCCGAAGGAGGCACGTTTTTTTGGTTTGCTGATGGAAGGGGAGGTTATCAGTGCGGAGCGTGTTTTGCATCAGTCAGAAAAACCATTCGTCGCCATCATCGGTGGGGCGAAAGTGAGTGACAAGATCCTGATCATTGAGAATTTGTTAGACCGGGCCACGGACATCATCATCGGCGGCGGAATGGCCTATACATTTTGGAAAGCGCAGGGTAAGATGATCGGAAACTCACTCTGTGAAGAGGATCGGTTAGCACTTGCTTTGGATATTCTAAAGAAGGCGGAGGAAAAAGGCGTCAAGATCCATTTGCCGATGGACAGTACAATCGCGGATGCTTTTTCGGCGGATGCCAAGACCACCAATTGCGATAGTTTCGGGATCCCTGCCGGCTGGATGGGATTGGATATCGGTGAGAAAGCACGTGCGGATTTCAAGGAAGTGATCTTAAGAAGCAAGACGATCCTTTGGAATGGTCCCATGGGTGTGTTTGAGATGGAGAAATTTCAAGCCGGTACGAAAGCGATCGCAGAAGCAGTGGCGGAGGCGACGCAGCAGGGTGCCTTTTCACTGGTGGGCGGAGGGGATTCGGTGGCCGCCGTGAACCAGTTCGGATTTACGGATAAGGTCAGTTATGTATCGACGGGCGGGGGCGCTATGCTGGAATACTTTGAAGGGAAGATTTTGCCCGGTATTGCTGCGGTGAATGCCTGACCCGGTTTGTTAATTTTCACAAAGGTTGAGTCGGACCTGTTGTAGCAGGTCGGGAATCATCTAATTTTATACTCTAAATTTTTAAAAATGAATCTGGGAAATCGTACCGGTTTGATCATTGCCGGAGTGTTGGCGCTTCTGTTCTTCTGGGGTTGTAATGCCTATAACGGTATGGCAACAGCGGAGAAAAAGATCCAGGGCAAGTGGGGTGAAGTGGAAGTACAATTCAACCGTAAGGCTAAAATGTATACTGATATCGTCAATGCGATCAAGGGAGCTGCTAAGAATGAGGATACGACATTGATCCGCATTGTTCAGATGCGTTCACGGATTCCGGATATCAAACCAGACCCCAACAACCCCGGTCAGTTGGCTGAGGTTGGGCAGCAGTATGCGAATCTGGGTCGCTCCATCATGAATATCAATTTTGAGAACTACCCCGTATTGAAAACACAGGATATGTTCCGCGACCTGCAGGCGCAGATCGAGGGTACGGAGAACCGTATTTCCACAGCTATTCGGGATTGGAACAAAGAGATCACGGATTTCAATACGATGATCGTCCGGTTCCCGACAAAAATCCTGGCCTCTTTATTCGGCTTTAAAGAGAAGGAAAACTATAAGGCTCCGGCAGGTTCCAATGATGTCAAGATCGATTTTGGTAGCTGATCGTGATCTTCAATCTATTTAAACGATCTGGCAACTGGTTGGACCCACAGGTTTCCGATCGTGTTGCTGCTGCCATTGGTTCAGCTGAAAAAATGACTAGCGGAGAGATCCGTGTGTTCACCGAGCGCCGATGTTCGTATATGAATGCAGTAGACCGAGCGGCTGAATTATTTGCGGAGCTGGGGATGCATCATACGGAACAGCGCAATGCAGTCTTGATCTATTGGGCGGTGCTCGATCGGCAGGTTGCGATCTATGCAGATCAGGGCATACATGAGAAATTGGGACAATCGTACTGGAATGAATCGGTGCAGCGCATGTTGACTCATTTTCGGTCAAACGATCCTGCTTCAGCGCTGGAAGGGTGTATTCAGGAGGTCGGAGTTTCCTTGAAACAATATTTTCCATTTGATCCGACCACTGACCGCAATGAGTTGTCGGATACTATGCTGATAGGACGGTGATGCGGTTAATCATTATATGCATTTTGATGAGCCTGGGGCTTTTTGCCAGTGCACAGGTGGAGGATTATATCCCCAAGCGGCCGAATCCATCTCGTTTGGTCAATGATCTCACGAAGCAAGGTTTTCTGACGGAATCGCAGCAGTCGGCTCTGGAGCAAAAATTGGTCGCCTTTGATGATTCTACGTCCAACCAGATCGCTGTGGTGATCGTGGAGACGTTGGATGGCTATTCAGCCAATGAGTACGCAACGGCGCTGGGACGCGCCTGGGGCGTGGGAGGTAAGGAAAAGAATAATGGGGTAGTGATTCTGATCTCTACCGGTGGGGGCGATGGTCAGCGTGATGCCTATATCGCTACCGGTTATGGTTTGGAGGGAGCGATCCCTGATGCCACGGCTCGTGCTATTACCGATATTGAGTTGATCGCCTACTTGAAGAAAGGGGAACATTTTCAGGCCTTGGATCGCACCACCAATGCACTCATGAAGGCGGCAGCTGGTGAATATAAAATTCCTCGGTCCTACAAACGGAAGCAAAAACTTTCCAATTGGGCTTCCATTGCGGTAGTTATTTTTTTTCTGATCACCTTGCTTTTGGGTAGAAGAGGCAGGGGAGGAATGGGAGGTGGGATGATGTGGGGCGGTCCGATGACCTGGGGTGGCGGAGGTTGGTCTGGCGGTGGCGGCTGGTCGGGCGGCAGTGGCGGCGGATTTGGCGGCTTCGGAGGAGGCAGTTTCGGAGGAGGCGGTGCCGGCGGCAAGTGGTAACTTATCCCCTAAACATGTTATTTCGCGCAACGATACTCATTGGTTATTTCATTTTCACTTCACTACCCTTGTTTGCGCAGGAGGAGAATCGCTTCGTTTATTTTCAATCGGATCCACCACAGTCTTTTTCAGTATTATCAGACCGGGGCTTTCATCATTCATCTTCTGTTGGATATTTAATCCTATCGGGTTTGCCGGCCACGGAATGGTCCTTCACGATACGCATAGGTGTTTCAGACATCCGTTATCAAGTCGATCTAAGTAAAGGAGATAAAGGATTGTCGATCCGTCAGCAGGAAGGGAAATGGAATATTTGGGACTTACGAACTGAACGCTGGCTGGTGGCGGTAGAGTCGGCGGCTGACACCATTGTCATTGATACGATGAAAGCTTCTCCATTTGCCCGGATGCTGTCAAAGGCGGCACAAGATCCTTCCTTGTTGTCCAATCAGAAGAAGGGTGCATTGGCATCAACGATACCCAAATCAACATCGACGGGAATATCCCAGGGGGATGATCCGGGTTTGGTACAGCCCGTGGTGGTATCGTCAGGTAATGAGTCACCTGAGATGCAGGCAGTTCCGGTTGTGGCAACTGATTCATCGGCTGGACTCGTGGTTGAATCTGAGGTGGTTTTACCAGGCGTTTGGCGTTCGGTTTATTTTGTTCCCGAGCAGCATGTGGTGGATACGATTCGTATTTACATAGAGGAGGCAAAGCGTATGGAGGGGGTGAAGCCGGCAGTAAACCCGACAAGTCCGGTTTCTGCTCCAGTTGTGTTGCCATCCGGTTGCATGTCGGAGTTGGCGGAAGCAGCTTTTTTGCAATTGAGGGCTCGGATGGCGGGGGCGCAGGATGAGGATGAGATGTTGCTGATGGTGCGTAGGGTAGTTCGAAGTCAGTGTTTTTCCGTTTCCCAAGCCCGCAGGCTTTCCAATATCTTTTTATATGAGGAAAGTCGGTATCGTTTTTTTGATTCGATCTATGGACATATGACAGATCCGGAACATTTTTCGGACCTGGGTAGTTTTCTTTCTGACCCGGTATACAAAAAGCGTTTTGAAGCCTTGTTGCAGCGCTGATCGCATCAACTACCTTTGATACATGGCGCGTTATTTTTTGGAGCTGGCATATCGGGGCACTTCATTCAGTGGCTTTCAGTCGCAGGAGAATGCGGTGACGATTCAGTCGGAGTTGGAGCGCGGACTAGAGGTCTTGCATCGTACACCCTTCTCGTTGACCGGCTCCTCCCGTACCGATTCGGGGGTACATGCCCTGCAGAATTTTTTTCATTTCGACCGGGATGAGCCATTGCACCCACAGGCTATTTATAAGCTCAATGCGATCCTGCCAGCGGATATCGTGGTGAAGAATTTCTATGCGGTGGGGGCAGATTCACATTGTCGGTTTGATGCCTTGTCGAGGTCGTACGGATACCGCATCTATCGGAATAAGAATCCTTTTCTGTCGGATCGGTCCTATTATTATCCCTATGCGTTGGATATGGATCGCATGCAGGAAGCGGCTTCAATCCTGAAACGGTATGCCGATTTCACTTCCTTTTCGAAGCGAAATACGCAGGTCAAGACATTTGTTTGTCAACTAGAAGAAAGCGGATGGATCCAAGAAGGGGAGGAGTGGGTTTACCGGGTGCGGAGTAATCGGTTTTTGCGCGGCATGGTAAGGGCTCTCACCTCGACTATGTTATTGGTGGGAAGAGGGAAGATCGGTTTAAGAGAATTCGAAGCCATCATCGAAGCCCGCAATTGTGAACGGGCCAGTTTCGCGGCGCCGGCACACGGCCTTTTCCTGGAAGCGGTTCATTATCCGCCCGATCTGCTGACGAATGGATTTTCAGCCGCTGAGGGTTAAGGCATCCCTGGTCAGGGATCTCACTTGAAATGCCCACCAGCCCGTACTTCCAGCATCTTTTTTCTCATCCCTCATCCCTCAACATTCATCTCTCTTACGCCTTGATTTTGAACATTTTTTGGAAAAATTCTTGGCGAGTAAAAGCTGCGCCCCTATCTTTGCGACCCGCTGTTGAGAAACGGCGGTAGTTCTTCGAAAGCCGATAAAAAAAATCACGCAAAGATGTTGGGTTTCAATTAACTCCCCTATCTTTGCCGTCCGCCTGAAAAAATGGCAACAGTTCTTCGGCAAGAAATTGATTTTCAGTACCTCTTTTTCGAAAATGTTGAAAATTCAACCTCGAAAAATTTGGTAGGAAATAAATAGCGCTTACTTTTGCACTCCCGTTCAAAAAACGGGTGCGCCGAAAAGCGTAAAAGATCTTTGAAAGTTAGGGAAACAATAGCACTCTGTTCCGATGCGAATCGGAATGGAACTAAAGGTAAGTCAAGCGAATACAATTTCGATTTGACACGTTAATTTTTGAGAATTATACATGTCAGTATCAAACAACATTTACAATGGAGAGTTTGATCCTGGCTCAGGATGAACGCTAGCGGCAGGCTTAATACATGCAAGTCGAGGGGCAGCATGGTGTAGCAATACACTGATGGCGACCGGCAAACGGGTGCGGAACACGTACAGAACCTTCCTTCGAGCGGGGAATAGCCCAGAGAAATTTGGATTAATACCCCATAGTACTCCGAAGAGGCATCTCTTTGGAGTTAAAGATTTATCACTTGAAGATGGCTGTGCGGCTGATTAGGTAGTTGGCGGGGTAACGGCCCACCAAGCCTGCGATCAGTAACTGGTGTGAGAGCACGACCAGTCACACGGGCACTGAGACACGGGCCCGACTCCTACGGGAGGCAGCAGTAAGGAATAT
>CANGZN010000055.1 GCA_947458625.1 Chitinophagaceae bacterium | reverse complement strand
ACTTGCTTAGTCAGCTTGCGTTTCAGATTAGAGGCTTTGTTTTTGTGGATCACACCGCGCTTGGCCAATTTATCGATCATGCTGGCAACGGAAGGAAGACTTTCTTTCATCTCCTTACTGTCGGATGCTTTGAGGTCGCGGATCGCGTTACGAGTGGTCTTTGCGTAATATTTGTTACGGTCCCGACGCTTGGCGGCTTGACGGGCATCTTTTTTGGTCGCACTGTGATTGGCCATGAATTCGTTTTTAAGGAGGGCAAAGGTAAGCGGAAACGTCAGTTTATCCAAAAAAATGAGTCGGATCGAAAAGACTTCTTTTTTGCTCCTTGCCGACCGGTGAAGTGTATCCGGTTAAGGGCTAAATACCTCATTTTGAACCCTATTTTAGGTTTTTTCATCCGATATTTGCCTCGGTTTTCACGCCGGATGATCGGCTGATCCAATTCCGTTTTCCATGAAGGATTTCTCCTACATCACGAATTCGCATCCCGGTTACATCGAGAGCCTATACCGGAGTTTTTTACAGGACCCTCAATCGGTAGATCCGGACCTGGTCAAATTCTTTCAGGGATTTGATTTCGCCGTCGGCTCCGGTGCTGCCGGAAGTTCCGCGCCAGCAGTTGTTTCCACCGACACAGATCTGGCAAAGGAGTGGGCTGTTTACCAGCTCATCGAGGCGTACCGAAACAAAGGTCATCTTGTAGCTAAAACAAATCCGATCCGTCCTCGAAAGGACCGCGATGCCCGTTTGTCGCTTGCGGTATTCGGACTCGGCGATGCCGATCACAATGCTGTTTTTCAAGCCGGCAAATGGATCGGTCTTGGCCCTGCCACGTTGAAAGACATTCTGCACAAGCTTAATCAGGTTTATGCCGGGCCCGTCGGTGCGGAGTTCAGTTACATGCGTCACCCCGATCGATTGCAATGGATGATCGAATCGATCGAACAAGGCATGCAGCAGCCTGTTCCGTTAGAGAAAAAACGTCGCGTGTTGGAGAAACTGAATCAGGGTGTGATCTTGGAAAAGTTTCTGCACACAAAGTATGTTGGACAGAAACGCTTTTCCCTGGAAGGTGGAGAGAATACCATTGTTGCCTTAGATACGCTCATCAACACCGCTGCTGCGGAACAAGTACAGGAAGTGGTGATCGGCATGGCGCATCGAGGTCGACTCAATGTACTTGCCAATATCATGGGCAAGACCTACGAACAGATCTTCAGTGAATTCGAGGGCACGGCGCAGCTCGATCAGACCATGGGCAGCGGGGACGTGAAATATCATATGGGTTACGGTAGTGAAGTGGTTACCCCGGAGGGGAATACCATTCACTTGAAGCTGATGCCCAATCCATCCCACCTGGAAGCTGTCAATCCGGTGGTCGCCGGATTCTCACGGGCCAAATCCGATCTTCTCTGCGATCAAGAATATGATAAAGTATTGCCTGTTCTCATACATGGCGATGCATCAGTAGCCGGACAAGGCATAGTGTATGAAGTGTTGCAGATGAGCGGACTCAAAGGTTATTCCGTTGGCGGAACCATTCACCTGGTGATCAATAACCAGATCGGATTCACGACCGATTTTGATGATGCCCGTACCAGCGATTATTGTACTTCACTCGCCGCCACCGTGCAGGCCCCGGTATTGCATGTGAACGGTGATGATGCCGAAGCGGTTCTTAAGTGTTTGGAGCTGGCGGTTCGTTATCGTCAGCGTTTCAACAGTGATATATTCATCGATCTGCTCTGCTACAGAAGGCATGGTCACAACGAAGGCGACGATCCAAAATTCACTCAGCCGCAACTATATGCGCTGATCGACAAGCACCAGAATCCACGTGAAGTATATGTACACAAGCTGATGGAAGGTGGGGATTCGGCCATACAGGAACTGGCCAAGGAGATGGAAAAGAAGTTCTGGTCCGACTTGCAAGAGCGCCTCGACGAAATCAAACAAAATCCGCTTCCCTACCATTACCAGTCACCGGAAATGGAATGGAATAAGATGCGCCGTGCTACGGCTTTGGATTTCGACCGATCTCCCGATACAGCCATCACTTCTGAGAAATTGCAATCGGTCTTTCAGGCATTGATGAAATGGCCCGTCGGTTTTCAGCCCCTTCGAAAAGTGGAGAAGCTGTTGCAGGATAAGATCAAACTCTACGAAACGGAACAAAAGATCGATTGGGCTACGGCTGAATTGCTGGCCTATGGCAGCTTGCTCACCGAAGGAAAATCGGTTCGTATCAGTGGACAAGATGTGGCACGCGGTACATTCTCTCATCGTCACGCCATCTTGCGTGATGAGAAAACAGCAGAAAGCTATAGTCGTCTTTCTCAGATCCCGGATGCAACCGGCAAGTGCCAGTTATATAATTCATTACTCAGCGAGTATGCTGTACTCGGATTCGAATATGGGTATGCCATGGCCGATCCGCTCTCCTTGGTGATCTGGGAAGCGCAGTTCGGTGATTTTGCCAACGGCGCGCAGACAATGATCGATCAGTTCATCGTAGCCGGAGAGCAAAAATGGAATCGGATGAGCGGGGTCACGTTGCTGTTGCCGCACGGATATGAAGGACAAGGACCGGAGCACAGCAGTGCCCGATTAGAAAGGTTCTTGCAACTTTCCGCGGAGCTGAACATTGTAGTCACGAACATCACCACGGCTGCAAATTTCTTCCATGCACTACGTCGTCAACTCGCTTGGCCTTTCCGCAAGCCGCTGGTAAATTTCTCGCCGAAAGCGAATCTTCGCCTGCCGGCCACATACTCTACGCTGGACGAATTCACACAGGGTAGTTTCCGGGAAGTGATGGATGATCAGGCGGCGGATGCTGCCTCCGTCAAGAAAGTTCTGTTCTGTTCCGGTAAGATCTATTTCGATTTGATCGACAAGAAAAATAAAGAGGAGCGAAACGATGTGGCCGTCGTGCGAATCGAACAATTGTATCCGTTCCCTCAAAAGCAGATCGATGCCCTTCAAAAGAAATATGCCAAGGCTACTTGGTTCTGGGTGCAGGAAGAGCCACTGAACATGGGCGCAGCTTCTTTCCTTCAGATGAATCTGAAGAGCTTCCCCTTCGGTGTCATCAGCCGACAGGCTTCTGCTTCCACCGCCACCGGCTATCAGAAGGTGCATCAGCAAGAACAATCTGAGATCATTCAAATGGCATTCAGCATATAAATAAATTCGACAGGCTATGATCGACATTAAAGTTCCTACCATCGGCGAATCCATCACGGAAGTGACCTTACTCAAGTGGGTTAAACCTGCCGGCAGTTATGTGGAAAGAGATGAGGTGATCGCTGAACTGGAAAGTGAAAAGGCCACGTTTGAGGTTAATGCTGAAAAAGCAGGTACAGTAGAACACCTGGCGAAGGAAGGAGATACACTGAATATCGGAGATCTGCTGGCGCGGATAGATGAATCAGCGCCTAAGCCTGCCCAAACAGAAGCTCCGGCTCCCACCAAAGAGAATAAAGCGCCAACACCGCCTTCCGTTCCCACGGAAGCGCCTGTTGCGGCCGTACCGAACGATATCAAAGCAACTCCGGTTGCCTCTGCCATCATTGCTGACAAAAAGGTAGATCCCAAATCAGTCAAGGCTTCCGGTCCGCAGGGAAAAATATTGAAGGATGATGTGCTGGCGGCCCTGTCGCAGCCCGGCAAGATCGCATTCAAGGGTGCTGAGATGCATTCCCGAAATGTGCGTGCCGAAAAGATGAGTAATCTGCGCAAAACGATCTCTCGTCGACTCGTAGAGGCTAAGAACACCACGGCCATGCTCACCACGTTCAACGAGGCCGATATGACTGCGATCCTTGCGATCCGCACCGCGCACAAAGACAAGTTCAAAGAGGCGCATGGGGTCGGACTCGGTTTCATGAGCTTTTTTGCCAAGGCCTGTTCAATCGCGCTTACTGAATGGCCCACTGTCAATGCCTTTATCGACGGCGATCAGGTTCTGTATCATGACTATGCTGATATCAGCATAGCCGTGAGTACGCCACGCGGACTTACCGTCCCCGTCATCCGTAATGTCGAGAGCCTGAGCATGGCAGACATAGAGAAAAAAGTTGCTGAAGTAGCTGCAAAGGCACGCGACAGCAAACTCACGCAGGAAGAATTGACCGGCGGCACCTTCACTATCACCAATGGTGGCGTGTTCGGTTCCCTGATGAGTACGCCGATCATCAATATTCCGCAAAGTGCTATACTAGGCATGCATAAGATTCAGGAACGACCCATGGTGGTCGACGGAGCCGTTGTGGTTCGTCCCATGATGTACCTGGCACTGAGCTACGATCATCGGATCATCGACGGACGTGAATCAGTCGGTTTTTTGGTGCGGGTTAAAGAGCTGTTGGAAAACCCGGCGCAGATGTTGATGGGAAGAGATCCGGTGAAGACCTTGCTGGAACTATGATTCAATCAATAAAATCATTCTTATGAGATCCATGTTCATGCTTCTGTTGATGGGTATGTTTATCGCATCCTGTCAAAAGGAGATCGATTGGGGAACCGGCAGCGCAGCAACCAATCAGTTATTGGTCAAAGTGGTTGCCAAATCCGGCGCGAATGATTCAACCATCACCACGTATACTTACAATGCTCAGCGCAAGTTGATCCGCGAGGTTGTCGTTGCCCTAACAGGCGGGACAGCTGTACAAACAGAACTAATTATCACGCGCAATAGTGCCGGGATGATCACGCAATCTGTTTTAAAATCCCCTGATCTGGCGGCTACCGGTATCGACAGTATTCTCACTCGCTACTACTTGTCGAATAATCGGTATGCATCCGGCGTATTCACGCTGAATCTAATGGGACTCTCCTTTACCGACAGTGCAGTATATAGCTATGATGCGAATGAACGGATCATTTCTGATCAACATCTACTAAAGTCATCCTTATTTCCATTGCCTATTCCGATTCCCATCCTGAAAAATGTATATACGTACTCTGCTGATGGTAAAAATCTGATGAAACAAGAACAGTCAGCGCCCAGTACTCCAGGTGGGCCACTTGCACCTGTATCCAGTCAGACCTATACTTTCGATACCAAAACCAATCCACTGATCTTGCTGAATGAAGCGATCATTCTGACCCGTCCTGATTGGTTCAATGCCAACAACGTGCTGACCAACCAGTTTGCCAGTGTAGCCGACCCGACACAGAATTTCACGCTTGATAACACGTATCGCTATAATGCCGCGAATAAGCCAGATAGCTTGTTCAGTATACGGGGTGGTCAATTGACGACCTCCAAATTCTTTTATCAATAACAACGGCGATCAATTGAGCCGCTCACAAAATCAGCTGAATACTGCCCGACAATTGATCGAGCGGTATCGTCGGGATGAACCTTTTCATCTCTACCTGAAACAATATTTTGCTTCGAACAAGAAACATGGGTCGACTGACCGACGCACCATCCGGGATCTTTGCTATTCCTTTTTCAGGATCGGGCAGCTCTGGCAGTCGTTAGATATGGAGGATAGAATCCTGTCGGCCTATTACCTGGTACAACCCGACCCAATCGAATTCATCTCCACGATTCGTCCACAATGGCCGATTCCGGATTCAACGGATCCGAGGTTTCGGGCCACTTCACTGAATCTGCCATTCGATCCGTCAACCCTATTTCCATTTAAGGCTCAACTTTCTGCAGGCATTGATCCTACACCTTTCATGCTTTCTCATTTAACGCAGCCCGATCTCTTTATCCGGATCCGTCCCCGGCACGAGAAAAAAGTGTTGCAGCTATTATCTAGCGATCAAATTTCTTTCAGACAAATTGCTGAGTATACCCTCGCATTGGGTAATTCAACTTCATTGGAATCCCGTTTTTCGCTGGATGCAGAGGTCGTGGTGCAAGACCTAAGTTCGCAGCGGATCGCGGAGCTCTTCGATTACCTCCCTCAGGATTTCAGTGGTAAGGTCTGGGATGCCTGCGCGGCCAGTGGCGGTAAGTCGATGCTCTTGTATGATCGGTTTCGGGATATTGAACTGACTTGTACCGACATTCGTCCTGCTATCTTGAATAATCTGTCCAAACGTCTGGGAAGGGCAGGTGTACCGGTAATGCGAATTCAATCAGATGATCTGACGATGAAAAAAGATCGCTCTGCATTTGGCACATTCGACCTGGTGATGGCTGATGTTCCTTGTTCAGGCAGTGGTACCTGGGCTCGTACGCCTGAACAGCTGTCGCAATTCGAGGAGACTTCGCTAGATGGATTTGTGAAAAAACAACGGCAGATCCTATCAAATCTGATCCCTCAGATCAAACCGGGCGGCTATCTGCTCTATTTAACCTGTTCTGTTTTTGATCTCGAGAACGATGCCCAAGTGAAATGGATCTGTGAGCAACAAGGCCTAGATCTAATTGCTGCTAAAGTTTTCAATGGGTATGCGGAACGAGCAGACAGTATGTTCGGCGCACTACTTCGCCGATCAGGGTAAATGCATCCAGTAAAGAGTTTTCCAAATTTTCTTTTTGTCTGAAATTCGGATCAAGTATTGTCCCGCCGATAATCCAGCTACAGGGAGCAACAGCGTTTCTTTTCCGCTCCTTTTATTGAACGAAATAAGATTGATCTGTTTCCCCTCAGCGTTAATTACTTCGATACGAAGTGGTCCAATCGGCTGATTACTTTCCATGATCAGATAAGTTGTTGATCGGATCGACGGATTTGGAGCAATCAATACAGTTAGTGATGTTGCGGGGTCATTGTTAATGCCAGTAGCGAAACAGTTATTGGCGAGGTTTAGCATTGCCGTGTCTATGTAAATGGCGGAGAAGCTTGATGAGGTCGTATCGATTATTTGTCGGATCCGATATCGGATGGTTCCGGCATTTACATTGGAGAGTGTTTGTTGAAACTGATAGGATTGGTTCGTAAGGATCGAGCCGGGTTTTGCGGCCACCTCAGCGATCTTGGAGAAATTGGTTTCACCGGGTGATTTTCGTTCGATCTCATATCGCATCGCCGCGATGTCTTTGCTGTTCCATTGCAACGTTGCTGTACAGTTATTTACAGAGGCCGTGCTGGTAGCATATTGCGTCAATAATTTTCCAAAGGCCTGTTTGAGGTTCGGGATTCCGTATCCGGTGCGGTCATCCGGGTTTATGTAACGGTTGCTGGATTCACGCAACACCTGAATGATCCGCATGTTATTGTACTCGGGAAATCCCTGCCAGAGGCAGGCTGCCAGTCCGGCCATATTCGGACAGGCAAATGATGTTCCGCTTCCAGTAACAACGGCATTTCCGGTTCCTTGAATGAGTGCAGAAACGCCGACCGAGGCAACATCCGGTTTGATCTGCCCGTCTGCACTCGGACCATAACTCGAGAATCCGCCAATGGCACCACTCACATTTACGGCCCCTACACATAGAACACTGTCAGCATCTGCAGGTGTGATGATGTATTTCCAGGCATTGCCCCCTTCATTGCCGGCGGAGTTTGCGATCAATAATCCTTTTTTAGCACCTATGTCGGCTCCGATCGCGGAAATGCTTGTGTTTCCATCCATCTGAGCATAGGTGTAATTGAAGCTTGGATTATCAAAATCATAATATCCGACAGAAGAGGAGATCAGGTCGGCACCGGTACTGTCTGCACGTTCCGCACCACAGACCCAGTTGAATTCCTCAATGGGAAATTCAGAAGACACGTCTTCTGTTCGGAATAAATGGAAGGATGCTTTAGGTGCTTTACCGATGAATTCTCCGGGGATATTGGCGGCGATAGTAGACAGGCATTGCATGCCATGGGGATGGTCTTCGGATACGCTACTGTTTCGTGAAACGAAATCCCAGGTGCTCAATACTTGTCCGTTCGCATTGATGCTGTCGAAAGCTTTTAGCGAGGTGTAGTTAAAAAAACCACCATCCAACATTGCGATCTGCATGCCTTGTCCGCGTAGGCCGATATTATGTAAAAATTCTCCTTGGTGAAGGCGGATCTCGCTTAGTGAACCGGCTCCGTAGTTGAAGTGATCGGATTGTATACGGAGTGGAGAAGATTCAATAGGGGTAGTGGACTCGGTTTCGAATTTTTGTCTGCCTACAGGCTGTTGTGCCCGCGCGGCCAGTCCGTCTACCGATCGAACAAAGGATATTGCATTCAGTGCACTGATTGCAGTTGGGTCGCTGGTCTGGATACAAACTGCGTTCAGCCATTTGGAGCTGTTCAGGATCGTTAGGTTGGGGATCGAACTGATCTGTGTGAGTTGTTGACTGCTTACCGGCAGGTCAAGACTGTCTAGTAAAATACCGTATCTGTTTCGGCGGTCGATGGCCCGTGGAGAAAGAAAAGCGTTGGGGTTGGAAAGCGAGAAAGTAGAACCGCCTTTATGTTTTAATCTGACGATGTATCGAGTGATCTGTCCGGATACTTGAAGATGTAGGTTGCTGCAGGCAAGAAATAAAAATATCAGACGCAGCGTTTGTTGCATTGCTCGATCAATTTCGGTCGATCATCCATTGTGTAATACCGAAACCGACCTTGTAGGGTCCGCCGGAGCCACCGGTATTGGGTTGATGCTCCCAAAGTTCATGTTGGCGATAGACGAGGCCGATGTTTTTGGAAAACTTCTCGACAGACCTGGAAAGGGAAGCATATACATTCTGGTTAACGATCGGAATATTAAATGCTTCATCAACGGCTTCGATGGAGAGCACATTGTTGTAGGTATTTCCGCGGTAGGTGAACGAAGTTGGGTCGCCATCGATCCGGAAATCCCAATCGGCCATGGCATCGTCGTTGCTGAAATTGTAGAGTGGTTCGTAGGGGTCGGTGGGTAGAAAACGATTTCCTTTCCAGACGAATTCAGCGCGTATGGGTTGGTGTAGTTTGATGACACGGCGATTATCCTCTACTACTTCCAGTTGATCGTTCAAAGAGGTGATGTAGTAGGTGCCGTCGGGTTGCCAGGGGTTGGTGCCGGTGGAGTCACTGATGTAACGGATGATGCGGTAAGAGGGTCTTCCCATGCCATCGGTGAATTGGGCGTCCACCACATGTTTCATCTGGTATTTATGGATCTCAATGTTGCGTCCGAAGTTGGTAAAGACAAGGGAATCGACCCGGTAGGTGATGTATTTTCCGATACTGAGGGGGGCGTAGTCGGAGATACTGGCAAAACTCAATGTTTCCTTTTCATCCGTACAGGAGGAGAGTCCTGCCGAAAGACAACTGAAAACAAGAAAGTAAACAACTACGTTTTTCATGAGGTGGTCGATCAGGATACTAAGTTACAGATTGTGGTGGAATCCGCTTCTAGAGGTTGTCCATTCGTTGAATGATACCACCGCCAATGACATCATCTCCTTCGTAGAAAACGGCGCTCTGCCCGGGCGCTATTCCTTTCACGGCCTGATAAAAACGAACGCCTACGGATGCCGGTTGGGCTGATAAGACGGAGAGTGCGCCTGCGTCTTTATAGCGGATCTTGGTGGTGACTTCCAGTCCATCAGAGGCTTCTTCGTATTTGATCCAGTTTAATTTAGCAACAGTCATTTCGCTGGCGTCGAGATCAGACTCATCACCAAGCGTGACCGTATTATTTTCGGGATCAATGTGGGTAACAAATACAGGTTTGCCCAGTGCAATGAGTCCTTTTCGTTGTCCGATCGTATAGAATGGATAGCCTTGATGTTCACCCAACACCTTTCCATTTTTATCGATGAAGTGTCCCCCATTTACACGTGCTTCGAGCCCGTCTACATTGCGCTTCAGAAACCCGCGGTAATCGTTATCGGGTACAAAACAGATCTCATAGCTTTCATGTTTTTTGGCCAGTTCCGGATAGCCGAAATCATGTGCCATTTGTCGGATCTCGGTTTTTTTGTAAGGGCCCAATGGAAGTAAGGTTCTGCTCAGCAGGTCCTGTTGCAGACCCCACAGTACATAGCTCTGATCTTTTGTCTCATCAACTGCTTTGCTAATGCCATATCGCCCGTTCTCATGTTGTTTGATCTTGGCATAATGGCCGGTGGCTATGAAATCGCAGCCTAATGCATCGGCGCGTTTCAGGAGCGCTCGCCATTTGATGTGGGTGTTGCAGAGTACACAAGGGTTCGGGGTCCGTCCCGCGAGGTATTCCTCAACAAAATTCTCGATCACAAAATCGCCGAATTCATCCCGGATGTCTAAAATGTAATGGGCAAATCCATGCTCCACGGCAGCTTGTCGAGCGTCGTTGAAGGAGTCGAGGTTGCAGCAGCCGGTTTCTTTTTTGCCACCACCGCTGGCGGCATAGTCCCAGGTTTTCATGGTGATGCCCACCACTTCATACCCTTGGGCATGCAGCATGAGGGCGGTGACCGTGCTGTCGATCCCTCCGCTCATGGCGACCAGAACTTTTCCTTGTTTACTCATCGTAAGCTGTGCAAAACGCCAGGCAAAGATACGATCGGAATGCCCTTGAATTGGCTAACTTACGCGTCTCAATCTGCTATATGAAATCGATCTTTTTCCGACTCTTGTTCTGTTTATTCGGGTCAGGTTTGATGGCCCAGGACCTCAGTTATTATTTGCCAGCAGGCGTGACCTATGATCCGGCCGTGCCCAAACCCGCACAGGTGATTTTTCATGAAGTGGGGCAGTGGCATGTGACTCACGATCGGCTGTTCCTCTATATGCAAACCTTGGCGAAAGCAGTTCCTCAACGGATCCAGCTCGTCAATATGGGACTCAGTTACGAAGACAGACCGCAGGTGCTGCTCATTATCACCTCTCCTCGCAACCACGTCCGTCTCTCAGAGATCCGAGAGCAACACGTTCAGTTAACAGATCCCGCGCGTTCAGCTTCCTTGGATATCAAGTCGATGCCGGCTGTTCTATGGATCGGTCATTCCATCCATGGTAACGAGCCCAGTGGTTCCAATGCTTCCTTGCTAACAGCCTACCACCTGGCCGCTGCTCAAGGCGCAGCCATCGATAAGTTGTTGGATAGTACGGTGATCTTATTGGATCCTTCCTTCAATCCCGACGGGTTACAACGTTTCTCTACCTGGGCCAATCAGCATAAGAGTAAAAATCTGGTATCGGATCCAAACGCGCGGGAGTACAACGAAGT
>CANGZN010000054.1 GCA_947458625.1 Chitinophagaceae bacterium | reverse complement strand
GGACTCGTTGCGGCCAGTGTTTTATTCATTGGCGGCAGTCGGGCACAATCCGATTCGATGCCGGGTAAACATGCGTTCACCCTGAAACAGGCGATCGACTACGCGCGTAAGAATAATGTACAGGTCAAGAATGCCTTGCTCGACATTCAACGTCAGCAGCAGGTAAACCGTGAAGTAACGGCCATGGCCTATCCGCACCTCAATGCCAGTATCAGTACGGTATTCAATCCCGGTATCGTCACCACGGTGTTACCCAACTTCATCTCTCCTTCTACCTATCAGGTATTGATCAACGAGGGCGTTCGAAACGGAAGCGGCAATCCTATACAAATGCCGGCTGATTTCGGATTCATCGAGGCGCAATTCGGAACCCGTTACAGTGCCAACGCAGCGGTGAGTCTGAACCAGATACTATTCGACGGACAGGTATTCGTCGGACTCCTCGCCCGGAAAGCCACCATCGAATTCGCGACACAAAACGCCGCCGTAACTGAAGAGATGATCGTCGCCAACGTGGCCAAAGTCTATTATCAACTGGTGGTCAGCCGCACACAAGTCGAATTGATCGATTCCAACCTAGCCCTGCTCGAAAAAAACCTGCGGGATACGCGCATCCTCTATGAAAATGGATTTCGGGAAAAATTGGACGTAGATAAAACAGAAGTACAGCTATCCAATCTGCGCACCGAACGCAATAAGGTTATGAATCAAGTCTCAAACGGTTATTATGGCTTGAAACTGTTGATGGGTATGCCGGTGGCGGATGAACTCATTCTCACCGACCGACTCGCTGAGTCTTTTGTATTGGATGGAGCCTTACAGGCGGAGGCCTATAAATATGAGGAGCGTAAAGATTATCAATACGCACAGATCGGTAAACGCCTCAATGAATATAATCTGCGCCGATACAAACTCTCCCAGATACCGACTTTTTCGATGAGTGCCGTCTATGCCAAGAATGCTCAGCGCAGCACATGGAATTTTCTGGGTCGCGGCGACTGGTTTACGATCTCAAACATCAACCTGAACCTGGCCGTACCGATCTTCAACGGATTCGTGACTAAGTCTAAGATCCAACAAAGCCGTATCGATCTGCGTAAAACTGAAAATCAGATCGATGCCCTGAAAAATTCGATCGATCGGGAAGTGGCATCTGCAAAAAATAATTTCACCAGCGCGTTGGAGCGACTCAATGTTCAACGTCGCAATCAATCGCTGGCCGAACAAGTATATCAGAATACGAAGAAGAAATATGAGATCGGAACCGGCTCACAGATCGAGATCAATGTGGCACAGACCGATCTCAAAGCAGCTCAAACAAATTATATCACGGCGCTTTACGATGCAGTCATCTCCAAGATCGACTATCTGCAAGCAACCGGTAAACTCAGTCAAACCTTTTGATCATCTACAATCCCCTTCATATGAATCGTTTTTATTTTATTCTGCTGGCCACTTTGTTGTTAGCCGCTTGTGGCGGATCGGAGCAATCCGGTGATCTCACCAAGCTGCAGTCACAGTTGGCTGAATTGAAAAAGAAAAAAAGTTCGCTGGATACGGATATCCGTGCGCTCGAGGCTCAGATCGCTAAGCTGGATACGGCAGGT
Source organism: Chitinophagaceae bacterium (assembly GCA_947458625.1). GTDB lineage: Bacteria > Bacteroidota > Bacteroidia > Chitinophagales > Chitinophagaceae > JJ008. The sequence continues at coordinate 9,486 of CANGZN010000054.1, read as the reverse complement.
GCCCGTCAAGCCAGTAAGCTGGTATCGGTCGACTCCGTTCGCTACGGAACTTTTAATCATTACATCGATCTGCAAGGAAAGATCGAGGCGGAGGGCATGGCCTATGTAGCCCCGGCCGGTATGGGCGGACAGGTAAAAGCGGTCTATGTAAAATTGGGCACACCGGTCAGTAAGGGACAAATGATCCTGAAACTCGATGATGCCATCGCACAACAACAGCTCAATGCTGCACGCCAGCAATCCGGACAACTGAAAACTCGTTTGGCCCAGGCTCAAACGATCTATGAGCGCTACCAAAATCTTTGGAAGCAGAACATCGGCGCAGAGATACAAGTGATCAACGCGAAGGCAGACGTAGACGCCCTGGCAGCCCAACTTCGTGCCGTAGAAGCACAAGTTGGAATGGCCGAGGAGCAAGTCAATATGACCAATGTACGCGCCGCCATTTCCGGGATCATCGATGAAATGAATGTGAAAGTGGGCGAGTTTTTCTCACCGCAATCAGCCGCTACACCCGGTGCCGGTATCCGAATTGTCAACAACGGCCAACTGAAGGCCGTAACCTATGTTCCGGATAATTATGTAGCTCGTGTTCGAAAAGGAGATCCGGTAAAGATCTTGGTGAACGAGATCGGTAAAGCCGCTTTTGATTCACGTATCAATGTGATGAGCGCTTCGATCAATGCCAACACACGGTCCTTTATTGTAGAGGCGCCATTATCCGCTGATCCGTTGCTGCGTGCCAATCAAACAGCTGTGGTAAAGATCCTGGATTACCAAGCAGATAATGCGATCAGTGTGCCGGTGAATCTGCTTCAGTCTGACGAGAAAGGAAAATATCTGTTTGTCGCCGAGAACGTAAAGGGGCAATGGGTGGCTCGTCGACGCATCGTGCAACCCGGACAAGTCTATGAGGGCTGGCAGGAAATTCTCAGCGGACTGAAATCCGGTGAGCGTGTCGTGACCGATGGTTATCAATCCCTCTACGACGGACAATCCATTCGCACCTTCTGATCCACCTACTAAAACGATCCCATGTCTCTTTCCAATAGAATACAGAAAGCTGTCCGCGAATTCAAACCAACCAGTTGGTCGATCGACAACCGGACCGCCATCTACATCATTGCCATCCTTATCTCCTGGTGGGGCTACAATAAATTCATGACGCTTCCGAAGGAGCAGTTTCCGGATATCGTAGTACCAACGATTTCGGTAACAACTGTATACGTAGGAAATTCTCCTCAGGACATTGAGAATCTCGTCACCCGCCCGATCGAAAAGCAACTCAAAGGGATCAGCGGCGCAAGGGTCAATAAGATCCAGAGTACTTCTCAGACCGATTACAGCTTGATCGTGGTGGAGTTTGACACGGATGTAAAAACGGAAGTGGCCAAGCAAAAAGTAAAAGACGCGATCGATAAATCAAAAAGCGATCTGCCAACAGATCTCACCCAGCAGCCCAATGTGCAGGAATTTGCTTTCAGCGAGGTGCCGATCATGTTCGTCAACGTAAGTGGTGATTATGACGGTATCAAACTCAAGCAATACGCCGACAAACTGCAAGATCGATTCGAGGAATTATCGGAGATCACCCGCGCGGAGATCGTCGGGGCACCCGAACGAGAGATACAGGTGCATGTCGATCCCTATAAAATGAATGCTGCTCGTATCAGTTTCATGGATATTGAAAATGCGATCGCAAGGGAAAACAATGATATTACCGGCGGACAGATCGAAGTGGGCGACATGCGTCGAACCCTGCGCGTACGTGGGCAATTCAAATCCGCCACCGATCTGCAAGACATCGTGGTACGCAGCAGTGCCCGCGGTGCGAATGTATACCTGCGCGACATTGCTGAGATCCGTGATACGGTGAAAGAGCGCGAGAGCTTTGCCCGCCTCGGCGGTAAGAACGTCGTAACACTGAACATCGTCAAGCGTGCCGGCGAAAATCTCATCAACACGGCCGATAAAGTAAAAGCAGTCGTTTCAGAAATGCAGGCCAACGAAGACCTGCCGCGCGACCTGATCGTGAATATCACCGGTGATCAGAGTAAGCAGACCCGTACATCATTCAACGAATTGATTAATACGATCGTGATCGGGTTCCTGCTCGTTTTGCTGATCCTCATGTTCTTCATGGGTGTGACCAATGCCTTCTTTGTGGCCCTCAGTGTTCCACTCAGTGTGTTTGTCGCTTTTCTTTTCTTGCCACTGGCGGATAGCATTGTTGGAACCTCCGTCACATTGAACTTCATCGTCCTCTTCGCTTTATTATTCGGACTGGGGATCATTGTAGATGATGCTATTGTAGTGATCGAGAATACACACCGGATCTATGGGAATGGAAAACTGCCCATCATACAAAGCGCGAAAGAGGCCGCCGGGGAAGTATTCATTCCCGTACTGGCCGGTACCGCCACCACGTTGGCGCCTTTCTTCCCACTCTTATTTTGGAAGGGACTCATTGGAAAGTTCATGATCTACTTACCGACGATCCTGATCCTGACTCTGGCGGCATCCCTGATCGTTGCCTTCATTTTCAATCCGGTATTCGCCGTCAGCTTCATGAAGCCGGAAGGAGCAGAAAGAAGTTTGCCGCGTCAACGAATCTTCCGCAATAAGTGGTTCTTGTCTGCATCGATCGCCGGTGTTTTGTTGCACCTGGTGGGATTCCATGGTACGGCGAACTTTTCTTTGGTCCTCGCCGCATTGATGGTGTTTTATGTGTATTTGCTCAGTGATTGGATTCACAGCTTCCAGGAGAGGGTTCTTCCCCGTTTAATGGCCCGTTATGAAATGCTACTTCGCTGGGTCCTGAAGGGGAAGCGTCCTATTTATGCGCTGGCATCTTTGTTCGGCTTGTTCATCATTGCTTTAACCCTATTGATCCTTCGGGGCAATAAGACGACCTTCTTCCCCAGTGGCGATCCGAATTTTGTATATGTATATCTGAAAATGCCTGTTGGCACAGATGTGAAGCACACCGATAGTGTGACGCGTGTATTGGAGCAGCGTGTTTACAAAGTATTGGAGGCTGAAAAACCCGGAACCGAGGGTTCCATTGTAGAGAGTATCATATCGAATGTGGCGGTGAGTGCGAATAATCCGCGTGATAATAACCGGAGTGTACAATCTAATCTGGGGCGTATTCAAGTTTCCTTCGTGGAATTTGAAAAACGACATGGCAAGAGCACGATGCCTTTTAAGGATGAGATCCTAGCGGCGGTGCAGGGTATTCCGGGGGCACAGATAGAAGTAACACAGGAAGATGCGGGTCCGCCTACCGACCCTCCTGTAAACATTGAGGTAGTGGGAGATGATTTTGATAATATTCGTCTGGTGGCAACGCGTCTGTTGAACTATCTGGATACGAATCGTATTCCGGGTATTCAGAATCTGCAGCCGGATATCGACCTGACCAATCCGGAGATCACCGTGCGTGTCGATCGTACCCGCGCCATGATGGAAGGTCTAAGTACCGGACAAGTTGGAATGGCATTGCGTACTGCGTTATTCGGAAAAGAGGTCAGTAAGATCAAAGTGGGCGAGGATGAATACAAGATCCAATTGCGCTATGCGGATGCACAAAGAAACAATGTCACCGATCTGATGTCGATGCGTATGACGTTCATGGACATGAATACCATGCAGATCAAGTCGATTCCGCTCAGTACAGTCGCCAGTGTCGATTATACCAATTCGGCCGGCGCAGTGAAGCGAAAGAATGTTCGTCGAACCATTCAGTTGCAAAGCAGCGTGGCCGATCCGACACAGGTGGCGCCGATCAATCAGGCTTTGGCGGCACAGATTGCAACCTTCAAATCATTGGAACGCATTCCGTCGGATGTTGTCATTCGTCAAAGCGGACAAAGTGAACAGGAACAGGAAACACAGGCATTTCTGGGTGGGGCCATGCTCATCGCAATGGGTATCATCTTTCTGATCCTTGTACTGCAATTCAACAGTTTGAGTAAACCATTCATCGTGATCACGGAGATCTTCTTCTCGATCATCGGGGTGTTGTTGGGTTATGCGCTGACGGGGATGACGGTAGCCACGATCATGACCGGTGTGGGTGTTGTGGGGCTGGCTGGAATCGTAATTAAGAATGGAATCCTTCTCATTGAATTCACGGATGAATTGCGCGGCCGCGGTTATCGTACCCGTGAAGCAGCCATACAAGCCGGTAAGATCCGGATCATACCGGTATTGCTGACGGCTGTGGCTACGATACTCGGATTGCTTCCGCTGGCTGTCGGATTTAATATCGATTTCGTGGGACTGCTTCAGGAATTCCGCCCGAATATTTTCTTCGGAGGTGATAGCGTGGTGTTCTGGGGGCCGCTCAGCTGGACCATCATCTTCGGTCTGATCTTCTCCTTCTTCCTGACGCTGGTGATGGTGCCCTGTATGTATCTGATCGCGGAGCGGCTGCGTCGCCCGATGTCGAGGTTCTTCGGAACCCGATACGTGGCTTTGCTGGCGTTCACCGGTCCCTTCTTCTTTATCCTGGTGGGCATCATGTATGCGGTGCAGAAAGCCCGGGGTAAAAAAGTATGGATGGGACAGCTTCGTTAATTTTGCGTCATGTTGAGGAAGCAAGAACCATTAGCGGATGTAGTGATCAAGTTTGCCGGTGATAGCGGGGACGGTATGCAATTGACCGGAACCCAGTTCACTAACAATACAGCCATGCTCGGGATCGATCTGGCCACCTTCCCGGATTTTCCAGCCGAGATTCGTGCACCGCAAGGAACGGTTCCCGGTGTGAGTGGATTTCAACTCCGTTTCTCTTCCGACCGGGTCTTCACGCCCGGCGATGCTTGTGATGTGCTGGTGGCTATGAATGCTGCCGCGCTCAAGGTGAATTTGAAATCGTTGAAAAAGGGCGGAAAGATCATCGTCAACATCGATGGTTTCGATGCGAAGAATCTCCGACTGGCTAATTATCCGGAAGGGGAGAATCCCTTAGAAAATGAGAGCTTGACTAATTATGAGGTGATCCGTATGGATGTCACCAAGATGACGCGCGAAGCGTTGAAGGAGATTCCACTCGGACAAAAAGAAAAGGACCGGGCCAAGAACATGTTCGTATTGGGCTTCCTGTATTGGATGTACAATCGTGACATGGCCAATACGGAACAGTTTCTGAAAGATAAATTTTCAAAGAAGCCGGAGATACTGGAGAGCAATCTCAAGGTCTTGAAGGCCGGATTTGCTTACGGTGAAACCACTGACACCTTCACGACCACATATACGGTGGCCGCAGCGAAGATGGATACCGGCACGTATCGATCCATCATGGGAAATCAGGCCCTCGCGTACGGACTGATCGCTGCTTCTCAAAAAGCCGGATTACCCCTTTTCCTTGGTTCCTATCCCATCACACCCGCGTCTGATATTTTGCATGAGCTCAGCCGACATAAAAATTTCGGCGTACGAACTTTTCAGGCGGAGGATGAGATCGCGGCCATTACTGCAGCCATCGGTGCTTCTTATGGCGGCTCGTTGGGGGTGACTACTTCAAGCGGACCGGGCATTGCATTGAAAGGTGAAGCGATGGGATTGGCGGTGATGCTGGAGATCCCACTACTTGTCATCAATATTCAACGGGGTGGTCCATCGACCGGATTGCCTACCAAAACAGAACAGAGCGATCTGATGCAAGCATATTATGGACGCAATGGTGAATGTCCGATGCCCATCATTTCTGCCTCTACGCCGGCCGATTGCTTTTCGGCGATATTTGAGGCGGTACGCATCTCCGTACAGCACATGACGCCGGTGATGTTTCTGAGTGACGGATACATTGCGAACGGATCAGAGCCTTGGCGTTTCCCGCAGACGAAAGATCTGCCCGCCATCGATGTGAAATTCACTACTGAGTTGCCCGAAGGCGAAACAAAATTCAAACCCTATCAGCGTGATGCGCGCGGCGTGCGACCCTGGGCGATTCCCGGCACACCCGGCTTCGAACATCGTATCGGCGGATTGGAAAAACAACACATCACCGGTAATGTGAACTACGAACCGGAGAACCATCAGTTGATGGTACAATTGCGTCAATCGAAGGTTGATAAGATCGCCGACTCTATTCCCGAGCAACAATTAGACAGTGGCCCTTCAACAGGAAAGATCTTGGTTGTGGGTTGGGGTTCAACCTATGGGGCGATCAAATCTGCGGTAGCTGAATGGCAGACAAAAGGAGCTGCTGTTAGCCATTTACATCTTCGATACATCCGCCCCTTTCCGCGGAATCTTGGAACGCTTCTTCGTCAATTCGATCAGGTATTGGTGCCGGAGATCAACAATGGTCAGCTGATACGTATTCTGCGCGATGAGTTTCTCGTTGATGCGAAAGGGTATAATAAGATCATGGGCATACCTATTACCAAGACGGAACTGGTGATGAAGTTGGAAGAGATGCTGAGCGCTTGATCTCTTATCGGCGTTGCCGGCCCAGCATCACACCGATCTTCAATTGCAACGTGAAATAAGAATCTTTATTACGTGGATTCCCGCGTTGGTTTGAGAGCGAGAAGGCATCCGGTGGGTTTAGCTCATCACTTCTGAAATAGATCTGTGAGGCGATGGCAGCTTTGCCTGCGGGGAGATTTTGGAAGAATAAAGAGGGGTCGATGTAACTGTCTTGACTCACATCATCGAGGTAGTCGGTTGTAAGGATCCGGTGATCGATCTCCAATCGTGCTACGATAAAATCGGTGAGTTCCAACCGAACACCGGTACCGATATGATAATTTCTCTGTTGTAGTTCATACGGTTTACGATCGCGGTATTGAGCGAATCCTTGTCCTTCTGTCCGAAGCGGTTGAAGGGAATACCATTGTCCGTTGAGTTCTGCCTTTGGTTCAAAAGCAAAAAATCCCACCCCTGCATGGACGTAGGGAGAGATCAGTGGTGGTCCGTCTTCCCCCGATAAATAACGAGGCAAAAACAGCGGATGAAATTCAACGCCGATGTGGATGTCGTTGATCTTGCTGCGGAAGCTGAGATTTCTTTCATATCGACCGAAGGTGGAGGTGCGTATATCTTTCAATACACTGTCTGCTCCTTCCACCGTACCGAAGCAACCTTCGAGGCGTACGCCGATCAGACTCCGGTACATGCCGGTGAAATAAAAACCACCACTCAGGTTTGTTTTCTCCAGATTGAGATCTTTGAGAAACGGCTTTCCGACGCCTTTGTTACCACCCAGATCAGTAAGGGCGTTCATGATGCCGAAGGTGGCACCTGCCTCTACGATCCAATCGTTGTCATAAAATCGGCTGTTTTGAAAATAGTACTGTGCGGATATTTGGCCGGTGAATAGAACACCGGTTGAGCACAAGATCAGTATGAGAAGACAGCGACGCATCGGGCTGTCAAATTACTTAGAATGCCTACACTGTACAGTTAAAGAATGATGATTTTATCCACCGATTATTTGGTGGTTTTCTGAAAGTAAGCGCAAGTTTCCGTGAGGCCGCAAGATTCGCATTTGGGCTGACGGGCCAGGCAGGTGTATCGTCCGTGCAGGATCAGCCAATGATGAGCTTGATGCACCAGTTCTTCGGGGAAATGTTCGATCAATTTTTTCTCAACGGCCAAGGGCGTGGTGGCTGTGCGGGGAACCAGTCCCAGTCGGTGACTCACTCTGAATACGTGCGTATCCACGGCCATATTCGGTTGTTTGTCGATCACAGACGTGATCACATTGGCGGTTTTTCGGCCAACACCCGGCAGGGTTACCAACTCTTCGACGGTCATAGGTACTTCGCCTCCGAACGTAACCATCAGTTTTTGCGCCATGCCGATCAGGTGTTTAGCCTTGTTGTTCGGATAGGAAATGCTTCGGATCAAGGGGAATACTTCTTCAAAACTGGCCTTTGACAGACTAACGGGATCGGGGAATTTTCTAAACAGCGCTGGCGTGGTAAGATTCACTCTTTTATCGGTGCATTGTGCCGAGAGAATGACGGCTACCAGTAATTGATAGGGATTGTCATAGAAAAGCTCTGTTTCAGCCGTGGGCATCTGTTGGCTGAAATACTCGATCACGCGGGCAAATCGCTCTTTTCGGGTCATGCCCGAAAATACAGCGCAGATGGATGATGCTTAGTAGCGAGCAGCTACATTTTCGGCGGCAGCGTAGCGCAGGAGTCGAAGGATCGTTTCTGTTCGGGGAGATTCCACCAGCCGGTCCAATCGTTCCCGGCTTGTTTGCAATACGGCCATTTTTTCCCGGAGCGACCAATCCGTTCGAAGGGCCTCCTCGATGGCCTGAGTGCGTTCGGGCGAGGTCTCTTTATAGAGATATTCCAGCAGGTCTTCGGGGGTGAAAGAGGGGTTCATAGCCGTTTTCGGGTATTGACTTCCTAATAAAAACGGCGAGCCGGGGGAATTATTGCGCGGGGGCAGGTTTCTTTTCCGGGATCAGAAAAAGGTCTTCATTGTCCCGCTTCATGAGGTATTTTTCGCGGGCATATTTTTCAAGAGCAGCGGGGTCGTTTTTCAGCGCCTCCAGTTCCTTGCGTTGCTTTTCGGTCTCTTCGCGGTAGTACTTTTTGGATTTTTCCAGGTTGTTCAGTTCTCGCACCCGGTCCATTTGCGTGAATAGATCGTTACGGTCGAAGAAAAGCAGGATGATCCCGAAGGCAACCCCGGTCAGCAAGAATTTATTCTTGAGCCAGCCGGGGATGCGATCGAGCAGTTGTTTCATCAAAAGGGTTATTTACCAAATTTAACGGAACCCTTCGGATAGATCGCGGAGCTACCCAGCAATTCTTCGATGCGGATCAGTTGATTGTATTTGGCCATACGATCGGTGCGTGAAGCACTTCCGGTTTTGATCTGTCCGCAATTCAAGGCTACCGCCAGGTCGGCAATGGTGGTGTCTTCGGTTTCGCCGCTGCGGTGACTCATGATCGTATTGTATCCATTGTGTTGAGCCAGGGTAACGGCATTGATCGTTTCGGTAACCGTACCGATCTGGTTCACTTTCACCAGTAATCCGTTTGCGATCTGTTGATCGATCCCTTTTTGCAAGCGGGTTACATTGGTTACGAACAGATCATCACCCACGAGCTGGCATTTGCTACCGACAGCTTGGGTGAGCATTTCCCATCCTTTCCAATCATCTTCTGCCATGCCATCTTCGATGCTGCAGATCGGATATTTTTTTACCCAGCTTTCCCAGTATTTCACGAGTTGCTCGCTGGTCATTTCCTTGCCATTGCTCTTATGGAATACGTATTTTTTCTTCTTTGCATCCCAGAGTTCGGTATTGGCTGCATCCATGGCGATGCGAATCTGAGAACCGGTTTTGTAGCCGGCTGCCTCGATGGCGGTCAGTACCATTTCGATCGCCTCTTCGTTGCTTTGGATGTTTGGCGCAAATCCACCTTCGTCACCCACATTGGTGCTGTATCCTTTTTTCTTCAATACGGATTTAAGTGTATGGAAGATCTCTACGCCCCAGCGCAG
>CANGZN010000053.1 GCA_947458625.1 Chitinophagaceae bacterium | reverse complement strand
GACTGTCCTTTATCCGGCAGTTCCCCACGGTAATCAGAACTTTCTAGACGTAAACCCAATTGATAATTCCACTTACCTAGCGTGCTGGTGTAGGTGGTGTAAGCGGCATATACACGGTCATCGCTTTGATAATTGACAGAAAAATCGGAGAGGAATTGTTTTGTGCCGTTAGCGTTCACAAGAAAGAAATCATTTCGGTTATCTACCTGTCGGATCTGTGCACGTAATCCGGCTTCCCATTTCTCCTTGTCGGATCGGGGAAGAACGTAATCCGTTTGAATGATCAGGTTGTTGTTTTTCCCATTTCCCAATTGCAGTTGATTATTCTGAAAATAGGTGTTTTGGGAAGGGTTGGGGTAGTTGTCTGTAATGATCTGGTTTGAATTCTCGTTGGTCATTCCATTGTAGGTCAGATCAGCTGTCCACTCCTGACCTGCACGGGGGAATAGATGTTTGAATCCCAGTACCAAGCCTCTGTTATTGAATTCGCCCTGGTTATTGGCCAGGCGGCTGATGTAGGATTCCGTTGTAGGTCTGTTTGTATGAAGAGAATCGATAAAGATCGAACTCTCGGTTTCAGGCCTGAATTTGCCTTGTCCCAAGTTCACGGTCAAGGAGAGTGTATTTCGATTATCCAAAAAGATATCTACGCCTGAGCGAAGAAAGGCATGTCGACCGATAGAGGTGTTCGTATCGAGTTGTGAAAGATAGGTGAGCGGACTACCCACAAGTGTATATCGATCTGTAGTGCCGGTGCTGATCGATTTGCGTTGATTGTAATTCGCGTTAAGGAAAAAGTTGACTTTGTTTTGCCGAAGGTTGAGGTCCGCGCCACCGCCAATACGTGCACGGGAGTCGATGTTGGCCCGGAAGCTTCCATTATAGCCTACGCGCTTGTTCTTTTTTAAAATCACGTTCAAGATACCGGCTGTTCCACCAGAGGCATCATATTTAGCCGAGGGATTGGTGATCAGCTCGATCGATTCGATCGCATCTGCTGGAAGTTGTTCCAGTGTCAGGTTTGTAGGCCGACCATCAACGAATAATTGCGGGGTATTGTTTCGCATGGTCAGATTGCCATCCAGATCCACGGTAAGGGAAGGGATGTTGCGTACAACATCAACGGCAGTACCACCGGTGGCAACCAAATTTTTGTCGACGGAGAAGATCTTACGGTCGATGCCAAGTTTAAGACCTGAGGAGGTACTGGTGACGGTGACATTGTCCAGCTCCTTTTCTTCGATCTGGATTCGGATATTGCCTAGGTCTTTTTCTTGTGTAGCATCCAGACTGCCGGCTTTCAATTCTAGGGTTTGTTTGTAGGGCTTAAATCCGATAACGGTTACCGTTAATTCATAGGTTCGATTCACCGCTACATTTTCGAGTCGAAACTCCCCATTGCTTCGGGTGATGGCCCCTGCTACCGCTTGAGATTTAGCTTCCTTGTTCTCGGTGACAGGAATTAGTTGAACTGATGCGAATTCGATCGATTTGCCTGATTTGGACTCAACGATCTTTCCATACAAGGTGCCGTTAGTGGCAGGTCGATTTCCACCCGGACGTCCCCCCATTCCCTGGGCTGGTAAGAGCACTGGAATAGAAAGTGTCAGGAGCAGGGACAAAAGCGAAATGGGGTGATTTTTTTTCATAGAAAGCATATTCTGAGCAAACATTTTATAGTAAGAATGGTTCAGTTGAGTTCAAGCATAAGAAAAAGCCAGCGCCCCGCCATCGCCATCAGGGCAGAAATGGATGCCAATAGCAGCATGATCCGTAACGACCTTTTACTGAGCCATCTAAGCAGCAGGTTTGAAATAATATTTGAATTCGTAAAAAGTTCCATTGATAGTATTCTGGCGACCAATTTTTCATCGGAGAGTTCTTCTCGAGATAATTTATCTATCTGTCCATCCCAATTCTCGTTCAGGTATTCACTGAGCGCCTGTTGTACTTTTTCTGATGTTTTATCTCCGATCAGCAAACTGAGCATTGGCCATTTTTGAGGAAGAGTATTGGAGATGTAATCTTGCACACGACCGCTCAGCCAGTTTATAACGCGCTGGCGGGTTGAAGGGTCCTGTAATAGTTCACGAATCTTAGCTCCTGGATGCAACTGTAGTAAGGCTTCACGGGCCTGAGCGGTCAGGGATTTTTGTACCCAAGCAGTTAGGAGTCCGGACCAGGTAAATGGTCCGATCTTAACGGGTCTACTTGGGAATCGCAGAACTGAATAAAAGGTTAGCCAGCAGATACTTCCCAGAAAGGCGCCGATCAGCGCAGTCAGGATCCAGTTCATTTGTAAAAATCATGAATCCCGCCCGGACTCTTAGGAACCGGGGCGGGATTGAGTAGGGTGGATGACCGGGTTCGAACCGGCGACCCTCAGAACCACAATCTGATGCTCTAACCAGCTGAGCTACAACCACCGTTTGATAGGTGCAAAGATAAGGGAAAATCGTTTTAAGAGGTAGCCCTAAAAGGATGTTAAAGGACTCTCGGCATGTTTTACCGGCAAGATTTCGGCTATTTTTACGGCGTGTCCAAAATCACCCAATATATTTTTTCCATGAAGCGATTACCTGTATTCATCGGCCTCTTCGTTTTGGCTCTCTTCCTGACTCTTTCTTCGCTCGGTTCGACAAAGAAGAATCTGCCACCGGGAAAATATGAGGATGTGCTTCATCGGATCGTACGTCTGCTTAAATCGGACCATTATCAACCACAAGCGATAGATGACGCCTTTTCAAAGAAGATTTTTCAGAAATACCTGAAGGAGCTTGATCCCGAGAAGGCTTATCTGTTATCCGCTGACGTGGAGGAGCTAAATCGGTTTTCGACCCAGATCGACAATGAAATGCTAGGGGAGCCGGTTCGATTCTTCTTGGCAGCCGGAAAATTATTCCAACAACGTATGGAGGAGGCCTCCGTACTGTCGTCCGAACTTTTGAAACAGCCCTTTGCGTTTAATCTGCGCGAAACGATTCAGCTAGATGAGGATAAGTTAGGCTGGTCTAAAACTGATGCAGACAGAAAAGAACGCTGGCGGAAGAAGATCAAGTTTCAGGTGCTGGAGCGTTATTATGAGCTGACCGAACAACGGGAGAAGAACAGAAAGCAAGCCGACTTCATCGTTAAGTCGGATGAGGAACTGGAGAAAGATGCCAGGGATCGAGTGCGCAAGCAGCTTGAACGTGCCTTTGATCGTTATCGGAATAAATTCACGGCGGATGATCAGTTCAACCTGTTTGTGAATACCATCACGAACACAATGGATCCTCATACCGAATTTTTCCCACCGGTCGATAAGCGATATTTCGATGAAGAAATGAGTGGTCGTTTTTACGGGATCGGTGCCTCGTTACAATATGACGAGGGAAATATCAAAATCACCAGCGTTGTGACGGGCAGTCCGGCCTATAAGTCCGGTCAGATCCAAGCCGGTGATGTTATACTGAAGGTTGGACAAGGGAAAGATGAGCCGGTAGACTTGACCGGATATTTAGTTCCTGACGCGGTGAAATTGATCCGGGGTAAGCAAGGAACAGAGGTACGGCTGACCATCAGAAAACCTGAGGGCAGCGTAAAATTGATCACACTCATACGTGATGAGATCGTGCAAGATGAATCATTTGCCCGCAGTGCTATTGTGGAGCGAAACGGGCAACGAATCGGCTATATTTTTCTCCCAGAATTCTATGCAGACTTTGAGCGACCCGATGGAGCCCGTTGCTTTACGGATGTGGCAAAAGAAATAACCAAACTTAAAGAACAGCAGATCGATGGACTGGTCATGGACCTTCGAAGCAACGGTGGTGGTTCGCTTTACGATGTAGTTCAAATGGTCGGTCTGTTTATTGAAGATGGTCCGGTTGTACAAGTTAGAGACCGAGATGGTCGCCCTACGATACTTCGAGACAAGGACCGAACTATTTTGTACGAGGGACCATTGACCGTCATGGTAAATGAATTCAGCGCCTCCGCCTCAGAAATTTTTGCCGCCGCCATCCAAGATTATAGCAGGGGTGTGGTGATCGGTAGCACCTCTACCTATGGAAAAGGAACGGTTCAGCGTAATATGGGACTCGATCCCAACAGTGGTTTCTTCAGCTCCAACTCCGAGCTTGGAACACTCAAGCTGACCTTGCAAAAATTCTATCGTGTCAATGGTGGTTCTACTCAGCTTCGAGGTGTTAGCTCGGATATCGTTCTGCCTGATAATCTCGAAAATCTGAAGATTCGTGAAAAAGATAATGAAGATGCCCTGGCTTGGGATGAGATCAGTAAAGTTGCTTACCTGCCATGGCGGATGAGTACCGATCTTAAATCTCTACAAAAGATCCATGATACCCGTATGGGTGCCAATACGCGTTTTCAGACCATCCGGGAGAACGCTGCCTGGCTTGCCAACATACGTGAGCAGGAATATCCACTCGACCTGCAGCGTTATCAAGAACTTCAAAAACAGATACAACAAACGGTTAAGCAGAACGAACAGCTGTATAAGCTCAATGATCCGCTCAAGGTAAAAGCGCTTCCCGGCGATCTGGAACGTTGGGATAATGATAAAGCCAAGCAGGATCGATACAAAGCCTGGCTCAAATCACTTGAACTGGATATTTATCTGGAGGAAACCCTTCAGGTAACAGGTGACATGATCCGATCTGGCAATACGGCCTCAAAAAAATAGAGACGCCCGATCAGGCGTTTCGGCCCACACAGTTCAGGTCAACGAAGGCTTGTTCGAGACGCTTGGAGAAGGTGTCTTCTCCCTTGCGTAACCAAACCCTCGGATCGTAGTATTTTTTGTTAGGCTTGTCTTCCCCCTCCGGATTACCCAACTGTGCCTGTAGGTAGGATTCGTTGGCTTTATAGTAGTTCATGACCCCTTCCCAGAAGGCCCATTGTAAATCCGTGTCGATATTCATTTTGATCGCTCCGTAACCGATAGCCTCCCGGATCTGGTCTTGAGGGGAGCCGGAACCGCCATGAAAAACGAAGTATACAGGCTTATTACCCGTTTTGAATTTATCCTGAATGTAGAGTTGGCTGTTTTGCAGAATCACGGGACGTAATTCAACATTGCCGGGTTTGTATACACCGTGTACGTTCCCAAATGCGGCAGCCACCGTAAACAGATCACCGACACTTGAAAGGCGCTCATACGCATATGCCACTTCGGATGGTTGCGTATATAATTTAGAATTTTCGATATCCGTATTGTCTACACCATCTTCTTCTCCACCCGTGACGCCCAGCTCGATCTCGATACTCATACCCAGGGGCGTCATTCGCTTGAAGAAAGTCTCACATTCATGGATGTTTTCCTCCAGCGGTTCCTCACTCAGATCCAACATATGGGAGCTGAAAAGAGGTTGACCTTTTTCCTTGTGAAAAGTTTCTCCGGCATCCAACAAGGCACTGATCCACGGAAGCCATTTTTTAGCCGCATGGTCGGTATGCAATACAACCGGAACGCCATAGTATTTGGCGACCTGATGAACGTGTAAAGCTCCTGAAATGGCTCCTTGAATATTGGCCTGTAATTTGTCGTTCGGCATACCCTTTCCTGCGATGTATTGGGCTCCTCCGTTAGAAAACTGAACAATGATCGGAGAGTTTACTTTAGCGGCGGTTTCCAATGTTGCATTGATACTGCTGTGGCCGATGGTATTGACGGCCGGAAGTGCGAATTGGTTATGCAGGGCATCCTGATATAAGGCTCTTAAGTTATCGCCGTACAATACGCCGGAAGGATATTTGCTCATGAGTATAATTTGATGACTCGCGAATATAAAGATTTAATGATCGTAGGTAGCTAGTGAATTATTAGGCCATGCAGGAGGAAGATCAGTTCCCAGCCGATTGAATGATATCGTATTTGGTTATGATGTGATATTGACCGGCTTCATCTCTTGTCAGTACAGCGCCTTGGTCTTTAGTGATACCACGACCCACTTTTTCGAGGGGCGTGTCGAGGCCAACGAGCGGGAATGCCTGTTCGAGATGTGCGCTAACCTGTTCACTCGGAAGTGCCGGATTGTCGATCAACTTTTGAAATAGGCCTCCTTCACTGATCGAGCCTACAGGTTGACCATCAGTCATGACCGGTAAGTGCTCGATATCATACTTGCGCATCAGGGCAATGGCATCTGCGATCTTGTCTTCAGCACTTAAGGTGATCAGTTTTTTCGGTCCGCGTGCACTCACGATCTCTCGAACCGTTTTCACTTCCAAAAATCCTCGGTCACGCATCCATTGATCGTTATAGATCTTAGCCACATACCTGGATCCGTGGTCATGTAGGATGCAAACGACCACATCTGTGGGCGAGAGCTTGTCTTTCAATTGCATCAATCCCTGTATACAACTGCCGGCACTGTATCCGCAGAATAAACCTTCCTCTTTTGCCAGTCTTCTAGCCATAACTGCTCCGTCCTTGTCAGTCACTTGTTCAAAGTGATCGATCAGTTCCATATTGTAATTGCCGGGTACGAAATCCTCACCGAATCCTTCACTGATGTAGGGGTGCACTTCATTCATGTCGATCTCACCGGTTCGGTAATAGTTGGTAAGTAAGGACCCGTACACATCTATGGCCCAAATCTGAATGTTCGGATTCTTTTCTTTTAGATACATCGCGGTGCCGGTTACGGTTCCACCTGTGCCTGCAGTACAGACTAAATGAGTAATCTTTCCGTCAGTCTGATCCCAGATTTCCGGCCCGGTCGATTCATAATGTGCCTGGCGGTTCGCTAAATTATCGTACTGATTCATGTGGCAAGAATTAGGGATTTCTCTAGCCAAACGGGCTGCCACACTGTAATAACTGTTCGGATCTTCCGGAAGAACATTGGTTGGGCAAACAACTACCTCCGCACCAACGGCTTTCAGAATATCTACTTTTTCTTTGGACTGTTTATCCGTAGTTACAAAAATGCATTTGTATCCTTTGACGACGGCGGCGAGGGCTAACCCCATACCCGTATTTCCGCTGGTGCCTTCGATGATGGTACCTCCAGGTTTGAGACGTCCATTTTGCTCAGCGACTTCCACCATTTTCAAAGCCATTCGGTCTTTGATCGAGTTGCCGGGATTGAAATAATCCACTTTTGCCAATATCGTACCCGGTAGCTGACGCGTGATCTTGTTGAGTCGGATCAGGGGCGTGTTACCAATAGTTTCCAGGATGTTATTCTTAATCTTCATATGGTTGGTTTCAATTCTGTTTTGCGGATAAGGCATTTTCAATGAAAGGGTCACGTAAGTTCTGTATTCGGATATACTCACTCACGCCAAATCTGAACCGAGCGATCTGCGCATAGATCTCAAACCCGATCTCAAGCCATTCCTGCTGGTTGATCTGTTCCAGTTTGATACCGGAAGGAGAGGTGACGGTTTGGAAAAATGATTGGATTCGATCGATGGGTGGATTCATCGCCCTTTTGATGATGTCATTCAGCTTGGAAAGCGTTGGTTCTTGATCGATCTGATATCGGTAGGACCATTGAATGATCTCCGGGCTTTTGAGAATATAACTTGCTACTTGGTTGATTGGACGGGTGGAGTTGTGTATCAAAAGATCCGGCTCGATCCCGCCACCTGCATATAACGTGTCTCCACAGGGGCTAAAAAATGTTTTCGTTTTGCCGGTTGCATCTTTCCTGTTACGATTTAGTACATCATGTAAATATTCTTCTCTTTTTCCCTCATATGGGCGCTGAATGCATCTTCCTAATGGTGTATAGTATCGTGCGACTGTTAACCGCAAGGCCCCGCCGTTGGAGAGATCGTATTGTTCCTGCACCAGCCCTTTCCCAAAGCTTCGCCTACCGATGATTGTGGCACGACACCAGTCCTGCAAGGCGCCTGCCAGCACCTCACTGGCACTAGCTGAAAATTCATTCATCAAGACCATCAATTTTCCCTGTTCAAATAGACCCGGACGCTTGCAGGAATAATTCCTTTTTGTGGCATGTGCTCCTTCGGTATAAACGATCAAGCGATCGTCGGCAAGGAACTCATCTGCCAGTTCAACCGCCTCATGCATGAATCCGCCACCATTGGAGCGAAGATCGAGTATCAATGACCGCATCCCTTTTTTGACCAATTCTTCGAGTGCTTTGACGGTGGATCGGTAACTACCCTCTGAAAATTTGGTCAGTTGAATGTACCCGATGGAGTCATTGATCATGTAGTATGAGGCAACCGGTGGGGTAGGGATGTCTGCCCGAAGGATCGAAATGGCACGTATCGTACCCTGACTTCGGATAGAAAGGTTGGCATAGGTTCCTTTCGGCCCCCTGACCATCGAACGAATGGAATCAGTTGTCAGGTTCGGACCGGTCAATGCGCTTGAGCCGATGGATAGGAGTTGATCGCCTGTTTTCAGTCCTGCTTTTTCACTCGGGCTGTTTGGAATTATATAGGCGACCGTCATGGTGTCACGGATCCGGCTGAATTCTATTCCGATACCTGCAAAATGCCCTGCCAGTTCTTCGTTGGCGATTTGAAGCGAACTGGGTGATAGATAGGCAGAGTGGGGGTCCAGTTTGTCAGTAAGACCTTCTAGACTCAGCCCTTTTAAGGTATCAACGGAAACGTTGTCGACATACCTGCTTCGTATCAGTTCGATCGCCTGCGTCATCGGATCCTGCTTGCCCCATTTGAACCAGACGGAGGGTCTTCCCATCAGTTGCCAGAACAAGCTGACCGACACAAGAGCCAGGATTAAGAAAAAAATCCACAGTCCACCCGCCCTTTTCTTTTTATTGGATAACATCCGATTAATCAGGAATTTTGTGCAAAATAGGGGTTTGCATACGGATGCGCTCCCGCAGTTATTCACCTATGTCGAAACATGTCCTGATCGCTGACAGTGGCGCTACCAAGGCGGAGTGGGTTTTATTGAGTGATGGAAGAAAAAGCCGTGCGGAAACACCCGGTATTTCTCCCTATTTTATGAATGCCGATGCGATCCAGAGCACCCTTCATGAACACCTGAAGCCATCTTTCCTCAAAACACCTATATCACAAGTGTTTTTTTATGGTACCGGCTGTGCTGCTCGGTCCAACGCACAATTGGTCAAGAAATCCCTGCAATCAATCTGGCCGAAAGCAGACATTCAAGTTTTTGATGACTTGTTGGGAGCCACCCGCTCCTTGTGTGGATACGAGTCCGGCATCGCCTGTATTTTGGGCACCGGATCCAGTTCCTCCCTTTACAATGGAAAAAAAATCACCCAGCAACGTCCGGGTCTTGGCTATGCATTAGGCGATGAGGGGAGCGGGTCATATCTAGGTAAAAAATTGATTCAGTATTTTTTATATGATCTGTTGGACAAAGAATTAAGGGTCAAATTTGAAGATCAGTATAAACTGGGCCGAGCTGAAATTTTGCAGGCTGTTTACAAGGGATCGGCTCCGAGTCGGTTTTTAGCATCCTTTACCCCTTTTCTATCTGCCAACAGGGGGCATTATATGATCGAGAATATTCTGGAAGATGGATTTCAGGATTTTTTCTTCCATCATATCCGTCGATATAAACTGGCGGATCGAGTTCCCATACATTTTACCGGCTCTGTGGCGTATGTATTCCGGGATTGGATTCGTTACCTGTGCCAGAGCCATGGTTATCAATTGGGGCAGATTTTACCCAAGCCGATGCCCGGATTAATCCGTTTTCATCAGAAATAAAATACAATGGCATTTGAACGTATCACCGAGTCACCCAGCAAGTACAGACATTTAGAGAAACAGTCTGTGCTCGAGTTGTTGAATGGCATCAATCAGGAAGACAGGACTGTTCCGGACGCTGTATCAAAAGTTATTCCGGCTATTGCGGCTTTTGTTGAGATGGCGGCGGATCGAATGCTTGCGGGCGGACGACTTTTTTATATCGGAGCAGGTACAAGCGGACGCCTCGGTATCGTTGATGCCAGTGAATGTCCGCCTACTTTTGGGGTACCATATGGCTTGGTTATCGGGTTGATCGCCGGGGGCGAAAAAGCGATCACCAATGCGGTTGAACATGCCGAAGATGATCCGATGCAGGGGTGGAATGATATACTGGTACATGAACCGACAAAAGGGGATATTCTCATCGGGATCGCGGCAAGCGGAACAACCCCCTACGTGGTGGGGGCACTTCGTGAAGCGAGAAAGTTTGGGATGCTGACCGCCTGTATTTGTTGTAATCCAAATGCTCCTGTGAGCCAAGAGGCGGAACACCCGATTGAGGTGATCGTTGGACCCGAATTCATTACCGGAAGTACTCGAATGAAAAGCGGTACTGCTCAGAAATTGGTCCTGAACATGATCTCCACCACCTTGATGATACAGCTGGGGAGGGTAGAGGACAATCGTATGGTGAACATGCAGCTCGTCAATGAGAAATTGCTGGATAGGGGCACCCTGATGCTGATGGATAAAAATAGTATTACCGATTACGACACGGCCAGAGCACTACTGGTCAAATATGGAAGCGTAAAGAAAGCAGCCGACGCCCTGACGGAATGATATGCATGAACTGGAGCCCTTTTACAATTGGCAACACCAATACATAAGTGAGGCCGATCCCCGCTCTCCCTTTTATGGTAGAGAGCACTCTGAATTCGAGTATTCGCATACGATCTATAACTATTTCATTCATCCGCAATGGGATGACCTGGGGAGTCGCACGTTATATGGAAAAGTACTGATGGCCGATTACGAGGAAGGATATCTGGTGCTTGAACTCATCGGAGAATGGAATGATGCGGTTGAAAATGATGTCATGACGCTGAAACGGGATGTGCTGGAACCCTTTTTCGCTGAAGGTATCCGCTGTTTCATCCTAATCGCAGAGAATGTCCTGAATTTTCATAGCGACATAACAGATTATTATGAGGAACTGGCGGAGGAACTGTCTGATCGGGGTGGTTGGGCTGTTTGTTTAAATATGCCTGAGTCCTCCAGGCTTGAATTTCAACAATCTGGTTTAAATCGTTTTCTGCCGCTACTTGATCTGTATGATTGGCGGAATTATAAGCCCATTCATCTGTTCAGGAAGCTCCGTGATATATTTGAATCACCCCGCCTTGAATAATCAATTGTGACTCATCTTTTTTTGACGTTACGATCGTAATTTCGCACCGACTTACTACTTAAATATTGCTTCCATGAAATGGTCTGAAATTTTTACCTCCTCGGTCGGAAAAAAATGGGTGATGGGACTGACCGGCATCTTTCTGGTACTTTTTCT
>CANGZN010000052.1 GCA_947458625.1 Chitinophagaceae bacterium | reverse complement strand
CCACAGAAACAGTACCGGTTGAAAAAGACGGATTCCCTGTTTCCAGGATACAATGATCAACGCCGCCAAGGTGGCCACATAAGTGGCGATCATGCAGGGAATGAAAATATCAGTTGGATTGGCTGCCCCCAAACCTGCTCGCATGGCAATGATGGTCACCGGTATAAGTGTGAGGCCTGATGCATGCAAACACAAAAACAGGATCTGGGCATTCGAGGCACGATCGGTACTCGGGTTCAAGGTCTGCAAGCTTTCCATGGCTTTCAATCCGAACGGTGTCGCCGCATTGTCTAAACCTAGAAGATTGGCTGAAAAATTCATCATCATGTGTCCGTGTGCGGGATGACCAGCCGGCACCTCCGGAAAGATCCGGGTGAAAAATGGGGCGATCAACCTGGAGAGGAATCTCACCCCCCCTGCTTTTTCCGCGATCTGCATCAATCCCATAAACAGGGTCATCACCCCGATCAGGCCCAGGCACAGATTCACGGCATCCTTACAGGTTTCCAGTATCCCATTCACCGATTGGTGTCGAACAGCTATTACCTGATCCCCTTCTCTCCTGTAGGTCAGTTTCCCCTCCGTATACCGATTGGAGGTGGAAAGTCCGCTTATTACGGAAGCCGGCGCCTGAGACAGTGTCATCTCTCCCACCTTGGTTGAATCCCCAGACTTTCCGATCACCATTTGAGAGAAAATGGCCTTCTCTGCCGGGTGGCTTACAAATTGAAAGGTGGCCACCAATAAGGCGATCAGAATGAATGCAGACCAGAGTCGAGACAGCGCCATACGAAAAGTTGAAAGTTGAAGGGTGAAGGGTGAAAAACAAACATTGAAGCAACTCGAATATAGGGAAAATGGAGGGTAGGATTCAGATGGTTATCTTTGCGCCCGAACTTGAATATTCGGAGTCTAAACCCTCTAAACTTCCTAAACTCTCTAAACTTCTAATAATGGCCTTACAGGCAGGTATCGTCGGACTCCCAAACGTTGGAAAATCAACCCTCTTCAATGCGGTCAGCAACAGCGCCAAAGCGCAGGCCAGCAATTATCGTTTTTGCACGATCGATCCTAACGTAGGACTCGTAGATGTGCCGGATCCCCGTCTCCAGAAACTGGCAGAACTGGTAAACCCCGAGCGAGTCGTACCCACTCAAATTGAGATCGTAGACATAGCCGGTTTGGTCCGCGGCGCCAGTAAAGGTGAAGGGCTCGGTAATAAATTTCTGGGAAACATTCGTGAGGTGGATGCCATTATTCATGTGATCCGCTGTTTTGAAGATGAAAACATCCTCCGCGATGAAGGCGCCATCAATCCGGTAGGCGATAAAGAGATCATCGATACCGAACTGCAACTAAAGGATCTGGAAAGTGTTGAGAAAAAGGCCCAACGAACCGAAAAGTTGGCCAAGACAGACCCTAAAATGAAGGCTGAGCTGGAAGTGCTCAAGCGCTGTCAGGCTCACCTTGAACAAGGGAAAAGCATCCGTTCACTTGATATTTCAAAGGAAGAACGACCTGCCATCGCCGACCTTTTCCTGCTCACAGAAAAGCCTGTTCTATATGTAGCCAACGTGGATGAAGGATCCATGCATACCGGAAATAAATATTCCGATGCCCTCGCACAAATGGCTGCAGCAGAAGGTGCTGAGATCATCATTATGAATAATACGATCGAGGCGCAGATCGCTGAAATGGAAAATATGGACGATAAACTACTCTTCATGGAAGAGTATAAAATGAAAGCCCCGGCACTGAATCGATTGATCCACTCCGCATACCAACTCTTGAAATTATATACCTATTTCACCGCCGGGGTGCAGGAGGTGCGTGCCTGGACTATCCAACAAGGATGGAAGGCGCCTCAAGCAGCAGGAGTCATCCACACCGATTTTGAAAAAGGTTTCATTAAGGCAGAGGTAATTGGGTATGATGACTATGTTCAATACGCCTCAGAATCGGCCTGCCGGGAGGCAGGCAAGCTTCGTATCGAAGGCAAAGAGTACATCGTGAAAGATGGCGATGTGATGCATTTCCGCTTCAACGTCTGATCAGAACAGCGCCGTGACCCCTGCTCTACCCAAATGCACCACCCGGGAAGAGCCGGCTTTACGACCATCGTATTGAATATTCAATTCGAGGTTGTTGATCAGACGTTTGGTGAAACCGAGTGACCAAACCCAGTTTGCGCCGGGTAACAACCCCTCCAACATCATAAAACTGACTGCTGTATTGGCCGGATAGGGATATCGGATCGATTGATAATTCAACCGTCCCGTTAGGCTGCCTCGCTGTAGTTGGTTCCACCGACCTTCCGTATTCAAGGAATGAGTCGTTGAACGCTCACCCCCAAATAACGGGTCGTTGGTTTTTTGGCTGAATTTATAAGATGTGGTTACCCGAAATTTTGTTTTTCGAATGAAGTTGATCGAAGGCTCCAGTGAGTAGAATTCGATATCATAATTCCGATTGGCAAATTGAGGCGTGAATAATCCCTGTTGCCCCTGCTTAGCCAATAATTGCAACGATACTGAACGATTCAGATTCCATCTGGCCTTTGATTGCCACTCTTGCAATACCCGGCTCTCATACCCGTACGTAAGTAATGACTTACCTGCATTTCGGTAATAGGTTATATCCATGCCGGCCACCGAGCTGAAACGATTAAAGGTGATGGTGTGCGTCCAACTCGATTGCTGGTTGATCAAGGAAGTATCGTTGATGGGTTTCCCGAATGGATTTTGGAGCGGACTTCCACCCGCAAGTTGTTTCTGACTCAACAATAAAGTGGATTGATAGCCCCAGCGGGCAATGAATTTTCGAATCCCGGTCAATTCTTTTCCCTGCCAGTAATTACGCGGACTCAATTCCAGCCGGTAATTTAAGTTGCTATAATTCGCTTTTACAAATTGATTGGTGGGCGTGAAAATCCGAATGAAACGTGCCTGATCCGGAAAGATGGCCCGTTCAAATTCATTCAATTGTTGGATGCCGTCATTGTTGTAATCGATCCAGGCATATTCACCCTGTCCGGCCGGTACCTGAAAATAGGAGAAGTCCCTGCGTTGCTCCTGCCCTGTTCCGGCCTCATACAAAGCATTGCCTTGAAACAATCCATTCCATTCTTTGAATACATACTCGAGTCGACCGAGAAAGGTTGATTCGTCACGCTGCCGGGAAACACGTGGATCAATCACCAGCAGACGCCTCACCGTCAAGTTCCCATAAAGCTGACGTTTCTGGCTTTTTTCAAATGAGAATTGCAGGTTACCATTCATGCTTCGATCTGCTATCTTCCATTCTTTTCCAACCGCTCCCCTGTCGGCCCGGGTAAAGAATTGCAAGGTCCATTTGTTTTTCCAGTCTTCCGGAGATCGCCAATAAGCCGTCCACACATCAAAGAAAAACGAGTTGAATTGTATCGTATCGGCACCCTTATCGAGAATGCGATTACGTTCCAGTTGATAATTCAATCCGATCCGGGTTCTCCAGATCTGCTCCAAACGCTTTGAAATATCGATACGGGGACGGAGAAAATCACCCGACAGATCGGTCTTTGAAAAAGATGTTTGAATGAATTGATCATCAAGTTGCCATCCCTTCCATTGATGCCGATGACCGATCATGGTCTGGATACCCTTGTAGTCATTTCCCCTCGAATAATGAACAAATCGAGCGCTAATCTCTTGTTGTTGCGAATCCCGCAATGACCAGGAACCTTGCAGTAACTGCTCTTTTAAAAATAGATTAGCAGGCAACGCATCCAATCCCCAATCACGAGTGAACTCGATGCTTCGAAGCCGCTCCAATGGCCTGAATTTTTGGTCGACCCACTCCCCCTCCAATACCATTTCTGACCTGTAGCGCTTGATCAAGGAGATCGTCCTCGTATCAGAAAGACGGATCTTCCCGGCCCAACCTCTGTCATCATTTCCTTCCCGGCTGGAAAATGTATTTACATCATTATTACTCGTGGCTACCTCAGCGAGCAGCGTGGTCCGATCATCAAATCGATGCGAGACACCGGCGTTCATGAGCTGCTGACGACGGGGGGCGATCAGCAATTGGATTGGTTCAAAATTACCTTGTTTGACTCCACCGATTGGCGCTACGTATTTATAGACCTTACCATTGGCGCCGTTGAAATCAGTAACATAATTGCCTTTACCAGGCCCTAGTTCAGTGAAGGCTAACCGAAACCGAGCCAGTAACGGATCGGTTGAATACCGATAAAAAGAATCCGTTCCGGTATAGATCTTCTCATACAAGATCTTGTCGGCTGCAAACGTATCCACTTGTGCCGTGGGATAAAAGGCATTTTGGATACTGTCTCCAACCTCAGACAGGAATTGCCGTTGTCGAGCATCCAGTGTTTGGTTAATGGGACTGTTTCTGGAATCTGAATTATTAAAAGCACCTACAAAGAATTTCCATTTTTTGGCGACAGACAGCTCTTGTCGCAGAAATAGATTGGTGTTCAGATAATTGCGTTCAGCAAATTCAAATTCCACCTGGATACGGCTGTCTTTTGTGATCATTCGCTTAGGTGTGAAGGTGATCTCTGCCGTATTGTAATTGATCACATAGTCCTGATCCTCTCCCCGCTGCAGCAGCAAACCATCGTAATAAACACGTTCCGTATTGGCCAATACCACGAAAAAGAATTCCCCATTCGGCCCACGCAAACGATAAGGTCCTTGATTCCCCTCCCCGGGTATGATCTCTTGACGAGCGAATTTGCCCTTGGCAATGGAAGCACTAACTAGCGTTGAACCACTAATGTCTTTACCGAATGACTGACGGGTCTGAAAAGAGACACCTTGCATCCGTTTGTAAAAGCGCAGGTAATGCGATCGGTCTTCCCGGATGTCAATATCCCCCAAGTGCAATTGCCAGGGATCTTTTTGAAATCGGATATAGACTTGATCGAATTCATTCAGTTGCTGTGTACTTCCGTCTGGCTGAATGGGAAGATTATTATCTGTGATCGCGGCTTCCAGTTGGATACTGTCGCCCAACATACCCGAAAGCTGCAGGTTAAGTGTACTATTCACTACGGCATCCTGTGCATTACCAAATCCGATTTGTCTACCAATACTTCCATCGGCTCGAATGTTCCCCAACGAAAATCCACCTGATGTACCCGAACCAGGGGAATTTCCCGAAAAAGGCATCACATAGAATCGATTCCTTACACTGTCGTACCGATTTCTGGCAGATACTTGTACAAGTGAGAAGGGAAAAACCCGATACTGAATAATGACACTATCAGCTGTGGGAGGTTTAACCCAAATAAGTAGCGATCGCTCTGGCAGGATTCTATACTGTTCCGGAGCTACACCATCGATATGCCAGCTAGATGGTACGAGGCTGCAGGTATCTACCTGGATGCTGTCTGTGCGGGTTGAGAGATAGCGGATCCGAATGTTGGATGATGGGGGTATCGAAGGCCCTAATTGAGCTTGACTGACTCCGAAAAGTGTCAGTTGCAAAAAGACAAGAAGCAATAGTCGATTCACGAAGGGGATTCTCCGTAAAAATATCGCTTATTTGGCCAGATGCTTACTTCGAGATCCCTTCGAGGGACAAAAAGAAGGCGTAATTGAGGGCCACCTCCTTCAGGTAGTCAAATCGTCCCGAGGCGCCACCATGCCCCGCTTCCATATTTGTTTTGAGCAGCAGGAGATTTTTATCGGTTTTCATGTCCCGGAGCTTAGCGACCCATTTGGCCGGTTCGAAATACTGCACCTGGCTATCATGAAGTCCGGTAGTCACAAGCAGATTCGGGTATGATTTACGCTCCACATTGTCATAGGGCGAGTATGATTTCATGTAGAAGTATGCGTCCTTATTTGCTGGATTCCCCCACTCATCGTATTCATTAGTAGTAAGCGGAATGGTCGGATCGGACATGGTGGTGATCACATCCACAAAGGGAACCTGTGCGATCACCCCGTTCCACAAGGAAGGCTCCAAATTCACTATCGCTCCCATGAGCAATCCGCCGGCACTACCGCCCATGGCATATAGGTGCCCGGTTCCGGTGAATTTTTCTGCGATCAGGTATTTGCCGCAATCGATGAAATCATAAAAAGTATTCTTCTTCTTCAGGAGCTTGCCATCCTCATACCAACTACGACCCATCTCTTCGCCTCCACGTATGTGCGCAATAGCATAGACAAAACCTCGATCCAACAAGCTGAGCCGGTTGGCGGAAAAACTGGCATCCATACTGGCTCCGTAAGAACCATATCCGTAGAGCAGACAGGGAGAGCTACCATCCAGGGATGTTCCTTTCTTGTAAACGATCGACAAGGGCACACGAGCACCATCACGAGCTATAACAAAACGACGCTCGGTCAGGTACTGCTCACGCTTAAATCCACCGAGCACCGGCTGTTCTTTTTTTAATTGTTTTTTTCGAGTAGCCACAGCATAATCATAGGTAGAATTAGGAGTGGTCAAGGATGTGTACTGATAACGGAATGTTGTTGTCTTGTACTCCGGATTATTACCTGCGTAAGCCGTATAAGCAGGTTCACCGAAATCAAGATAATGTTCTTTTTGTGAGGACATTTCGCGTATACGAAGTTGTAGCAATCCCTCCTTTCGCTCTGTGACGACCCAAAAATCACGGAAGGCATCTACCCCTTCAAAAAGCACATCCGGTCGGTTGGGGATACGTTCGGTCCAATTCTCTTTGCTGGTTTTATTCAATGGGGCGCTCATCAATCTGAAATTTTTAGCTTCCCAATTGGTTCGAACCAAAAATTCATTCTCCCAATGCTCGATGCTGTACAGCACTTCTTTCACTCTGGGTTGAAACACCCGGAAATTGCCGGTGGGATCACTAGCCTCTAGGATGCGCGATTCACTGGAAAGAGTGGCATTTGAAACAATGACCAGATATTTATCGGACCGGGTCTTGTAGATGCCGATATAATTCGACTGATCGGTTTCGGTATAAACAGTCACATCTTTGTCAGCCATTGTATTCAATTGATGGCGACGGATCTTTTCGGATAAGAGGGTGACGGGATTATTTGAGGTGTAGAAGAGGTACTTGCTGTCAGCCGACCAGACCGGATCACCACCCGTTCCGGCAATCGTCTCAGCAAGGATCGATCCTGTTTTTAAATTCTTAAAGTAGATCGTGTATTGGCGGCGGGAAAGCTCATCCACGCCATAAGCAAGCCACTGATTATCGGGACTGACGGCGAAACCGCTCACGGAAAAATATCCCTTCCCCTCTGCCATCTTATCTACGTCCAGCAATAGTTCTTCTGGTGAGTTGGGTGACAAGGATTTACGATAGTATTGATAGTATTGTTTGCCGTCCTGTGTTTTGGTATAGTAGGTGTAACCATTGTTGACTACCGGAACCGATTCGTCTTTTTCTTGAATGCGCCCACGCATTTCTGTGATCAATGACTCCTGTAAAGTTTTGGTACCCGCCAACATGGTATCGACATAGGCATTCTCCTGATTGAGATAGTTGACAACGGCTGTACTATCCGGCCCCTTCTTGAAAAAGTCATTCATCCAGTAATAGTCGTCAATGATCGTATCTCCATGCTGCACAAAGGTTCGGGGCTTTTTTTCCGCTACCGGCGTTGCAATTCCCTCGGGCCACAGGTGTGATTCACGTTTCATTTTTTTCGTTTGGCAAGCTGTCAGACAAATACATGCGATGACAGCAAACAGTTGTTGAATCTTATGCATAGCTTAAAAATAAAACAGCCTGCGATTGCAGGCTGCGGGTTAATTTAATCGGCGGACAATCCAGCCATCATATACTCCCGGTTCAGCCGGGCGATATTTTCAATGGAAATGCCTTTCGGACAAACAGCCTCACAGGCTCCGGTATTGGTACAAGCACCGAATCCTTCTTTATCCATTTGTGCCACCATATTGACAGCACGTGACTTGCGCTCAGGTGATCCCTGTGGCAACAGCGCCAGGTGTGAAACTTTCGCGGACACGAAAAGCATCGCGGATGAATTCTTACAAGCAGCCACACAAGCACCACATCCGATACAGGCGGCGGCAGCAAAAGCGGCATCTGCATGATCTTTTTCCACCGCTATCGCATTGGCATCCACAGCGCTACCAGTATTTACAGAGATGTACCCGCCGGCTTGAATGATCCGATCAAAGGCAGAACGATCCACCATCAAATCTTTGATCACCGGGAACGAATTCGCTCTCCAAGGCTCAATGGTGATGGTATCGCCATCCTGGTAGGCTCGCATGTGTAACTGACAGGTCGTGTTGTTCTGCCAAGGACCGTGCGGACGGCCATTGATGTACATGGAGCACATGCCACAGATACCTTCCCGGCAATCATGGTCGAAAGCCACAGGCTCTTTTCCGTCCTTGATCAATTGCTCATTGAGCACGTCGATCATCTCCAGAAAAGACATTTCTGAAGAAATATTGGAAACCGGATAGGTTTCAAAGCGCCCGGGTGACTGTGTATTGGGTTGACGCCAGATCTTAAGCGTGAGATTCATGGTATAGTGTTCCATGGAATGTTTTTTCAGGTTATTTATAACTGCGTTGAGAAGGCTTAGCGATCTCAAAAGTCAACGCTTCTTTGTGAAGGGACCACTCATGCTCCCCCTGGAATTGCCAGGCTGCAACATACGCGTATTCATCGTCCTTTCTCAGCGCTTCACCATCTTCGGTCTGACTTTCCTCCCGAAAATGACCGCCACAACTTTCGGCACGATCCAAAGCATCACGGCACATGAGTTCACCCAGTTCAATGAAATCAGCTACACGACCGGCTTTGTCCAATTCAGGATTCATGCCCTCGATCACACCCGGTATACGTACATCAGACCAGAATTCATTTTTGAGCGCCTGAATGTCACGGATTGCTTCTTTCAGTCCCTCTTCACTACGAGCCATACCACATTTATCCCAAATGATCTTACCCAAGCGCTTATGGAAACTTTCAACAGTTTGTTTCCCTTGAATGTTCATTAGATTATGAATACGATCAGCAGCCGATTTCTCAGCCTCCGCAAAAGCCGGGTGATCGGTAGGGATCGGCTTTGTTGCGATGTCATCGGCCAGGTAATTACCGATGGTGTAAGGGATAACAAAATATCCGTCAGCCAAACCTTGCATTAAGGCTGATGCACCTAAACGGTTCGCGCCATGATCACTGAAGTTGGCCTCACCCAGGGCATAGAGTCCTTTTACGGAGGTCATCAATTCATAATCGACCCAGAGCCCACCCATGGTGTAGTGGACCGCGGGATAGATCCGCATGGGAACTTCATAGGGATTTTCACCGGTGATCTTTTCATACATGTCGAACAGATTGCCATATTCCTCTTTCACTACTTCTTTTCCCAACCGCATCAGGGTCTCGGTATCAGGATTCTGAATACCTAGCTTATTCGCTTCTGCACGTCCGTATTTATTGATCAAATTGAATTTGAAATCCAGGTAAACGGCCTGCCCGGTTGTACCCACTCCATACCCTGCATCACAACGTTCTTTTGCGGCACGGGAGGCAACGTCACGGGGCACAAGGTTTCCGAAAGCCGGATATCGGCGTTCGAGATAGTAATCACGATCCTCCTCCGGAATATCGTTTGCTTTGCGCTTATCTCCTTTTTGTTTTGGCACCCAGATACGCCCGTCATTTCGAAGTGATTCGGACATCAGTGTCAACTTGGATTGATGATCGCCGCTTACCGGAATACAAGTGGGATGGATCTGTGTAAAACATGGATTGGCAAAGTAAGCACCTTTCTTATGCGCTTTCCAGGCTGCGGTTACGTTGCTGCCCATGGCATTCGTGGAGAGATAGAACACGTTCCCATATCCGCCTGTACACAATAATACAGCATGTCCGAAATGTCTTTCCAGTTCACCGGTGACCAAATTGCGACAGATGATTCCTCTCGCCTTTCCGTCAACTACCACCACATCGAGCATTTCATGACGGCTGTACATGGTTACGTTACCCAATGCCACTTGACGCTCCAATGCCTGATAGGCACCGATCAATAATTGTTGTCCGGTTTGTCCGGCAGCATAGAAGGTACGTTTTACCTGTGTACCCCCGAAGGAACGGTTATTGAGCAATCCGCCATAGTCGCGGGCAAAGGGCACTCCTTGTGCTACGCACTGATCGATGATGCTCACACTTACTTCCGCGAGCCTATGCACGTTTGCTTCACGTGCACGATAGTCTCCTCCCTTCACCGTGTCGTAAAAAAGGCGAAAGACTGAGTCACCGTCATTCTGATAATTTTTGGCGGCATTGATCCCACCCTGTGCGGCGATGGAGTGGGCTCGACGAGGAGAATCCTGGAAACAGAAGGCCTTTACCTTGTATCCCAGTTCACCCAGAGAAGCTGCTGCGGAGGCACCGGCCAAACCGGTTCCTACCACGATCACTTCAAGTTTGCGCTTGTTGGCCGGGTTGACAAGTTTACAATGGCCCTTGTAGTAAGTCCATTTCTGATCGAGTGTTCCGGCAGGTATTTTAGAATCCAACATGGAGATCGTTTTCAGGTTGAAAAAGTTTATCAATTAACCCAGCCCAGGTACATGCTGATCGGCATGAGGGCGAATGCGCCGCAGACAAGCAAAGAGAAACCAGTACCTGTCGTATCAATCAAAGAGAGGTAGCGAGGATTTGTAACGCCCAATGTTCTGAAGGCACTTTGAAATCCATGAAGCAGGTGCCAGAACAGAGAAACACATCCCAGTGTATAGAGGATCACAACCGTAAGATTGCCCTGGAATACGGTCAGCATTTCACGATACAGATTGTGATGTTCTTTACCATCGATCATGACAGGCTCCAGGCCAGTGATACGACTTGGAACCCAAAAATGGTTGATATGCATAACAAGGAAAAGAAACAGTAGGGTGCCGAGTATGCCCATGCTTCGGCTGTACCACTTACTTCCCTTGTTTCCCATCGGAACGGCATAGCCCTGCTTACGTTTAGAACGATTCTGCCATTCAAGTGTCCAGCCTTGGATCATGTGAATCAGAAAGCCGGCAAAGAGTCCGATTTCAAGAATTCTGGGAACTGCATTGGATCCCATGAAATGGGCAGCTTTATTGAACATGACACCATTATCCATGGCCCAGATGCAGGCATTCAAGCCAACGTGAACCAACAGAAAAAGTACCAGAAAGATGCCGGTCAGTCCCATCACCCATTTTTTTCCGACCGAGGAGGTAAAAATTTCAGACCATTTCATGGAAGCAATATTTAAGTAGTAAGTCGGTGCGAAATT
>CANGZN010000051.1 GCA_947458625.1 Chitinophagaceae bacterium | reverse complement strand
GCCCGCTTGAAAAGAGCCGGCATGCCACTGACCGATAA
This sequence comes from Chitinophagaceae bacterium, assembly GCA_947458625.1. Classification (GTDB taxonomy): domain Bacteria; phylum Bacteroidota; class Bacteroidia; order Chitinophagales; family Chitinophagaceae; genus JJ008. Next base: position 11,427 of record CANGZN010000051.1, on the reverse strand, counting down.
ACCGCTGATCACAAACACGCCCCGCGTCGAATGGAAGCGAAATGGTCTTTTGCCCATCACGTCCGACAGTGTATTCCATCTGTCCGTTCAGATCATTGACCCAATCGCCACGGCCGGACAATTATCCATTCGGATCAATGGAGTACCCCTGAACAAAAAGAAGGGAGAATCCATTCGGCTCACCGCCGAACGAACTACCCTCGAAAGAACCATACCCCTCAGCAATGGTAAAAACCGGATCAGTGTTCAATTCATCAACGCCGCAGGAAAAGAGAGCGTCGAACAAGAATGGGAAGTGGTATACAAAACCCGTACGACCAAAAAAACGCGACTCTTCTACGCCGGAGTGGGCGTATCCTCCTATGCCGACAGCAGCTACAACCTGCGCTATGCCGCTAAGGACATTCACGACATCGCAGAAAAAATGAAGGAACAATTCGACAGCGTGCATGTCCTGACCCTGATCAATGAAAACGCCATCAAACCAAACATCCTGCAGCTGCATGAATGGCTGCAACAGTCAAACACGGATGATATCGTGATCCTTTCCTTCTCCGGACACGGAATGGTTGATTCGGAAAAAGGATTCATCTACGCAACGCATGACATGGATTTCGGAGCCCCCGCTAAAAAAGGTGTGTTCATGGATGAACTCGAATCCATTCTCGATGACATCCCCGCCCGCAAACGATTGCTTCTGCTCGATGCTTGCCACAGTGGTGAAGCTTGGGCAGATACTCTGTCCGCCGGTCGCCTGCCCACCGGCGTGAGCGTCACCCCACGAGGATTTGGAGCAGAAGAATCCACCAATACCGGAACACAAAAACAAGCCTTCCTGCTGATGAAGGAATTGTTCAGTGATCTCACGCGAGGCAACGGCGCCTTCATGATCTCCGCCGCCGGCAGCAATGAGTTTGCCTTTGAAGGGAACCAATGGAAAAATGGCGTATTCACCCGAAGCCTGCTTGAATCCTTGCAAGAGTTGAGATACAACGATCGTTCCAGTGGCCCCGCGCCGGTATCGGTGAGCCAACTCAGAAAAAAAGTATACGAGAAGGTGCGCGTGCTGACAAAAGGATTGCAGAATCCAACCAGCCGACAAGAAAACGGATGGTGGGATTGGTCGCTCTGAGCCTCATCTACTCTGGATGAACAGATTGAAGGCGGTTTTCGCTTCCGGACTCTCGAACAACGAAGTATGCCCATACCCAGGTATATCCAGAAAGATGCGTTCGCGACAAGTCGTACAATCATTCACCGATTGCTTGAACGTGGGCCAGGAATAGAGTTGGATGGGTGAATCGCTCAATCCCTGTACAAACAAGATATCCGATTTGAATCCGCTGGTGTGCGTGAGTAAGGATCGTTGCATGTAGGCGGTGGGGTTGACAGTCGGACCACCATAGGTCTGAGCCAATTGCGTACACACCCGACTCGTCGCTACCTGCCCGTTGGCCTCTAACTCACACCGATAGACCAGATTCAAGGGCCCGGGTGCATTGGCAATCACCCCATTTACCGCATGCAGGGTATTGAGTCGTGTAACGATGTATCCCCCCTGTGAGTGTCCGGCCAAAAAGATCTTCCGCACCACGATGCCCAACTCCTGACTCGCCCGCTCCCGTACCCACAACAAGGCCGCCTCCGAATGCGCCACATTATCGCCCATCAGCAAGTTTTCCTCCGGGTAGGCCACGCTCACGAGCATCATGTCCGTCCGATTCAGGATCCGTTTGAATCCGTCGAGTGTATTCTGCGCCGCCTCGAGGATGCGGTCGTCGAAGCTGACTGTGCCGTGATAGGTCATCAGCACATCCACAGTGTCATTGGCAGGCTTGTCGATCACCAGATCCACCGATAACCCATTGTATGTGATGTTTTTAACGATGCGATAGGGGCCGTTGCCGGGACCACAATCACCGCAAAACTTTTTCTTGCAGGAGGCTATGCCCTGGCAACAAAAAAGGAGGAGAATCAAATAAAATAGACGCATGCAGCAGGAGTTGGAAATACTTCGATAACAAATTTATCAAATCGTTTAATACCGTTAGGCCCAAGGAGGTCAAGCAGTTCAGAGAAAAAGACCGAATGTCACGTACATTTGATCACTTCTTTGCTAATGGACCAAAAACATTCCCCCCAGTTGGCCGACGTACTGATGGAGATCGCCAATAACTTCATCAACGTACCCCTGGAAAAAGCTGACGAAGTCATCAACCGTTCCTTGGAAACCCTCGCACGCTTCACCAAAACCGACCGAGCCTACGTTTTTAGCTACGACCATGATCATCAAACCTGCAGCAATACCTACGAGTGGTGCAATGATGGCATCCTGCCGCAGATAGAAGAATTACAGAACGTTCCCTATGAAGTGCTCCCAGACTGGATCAACGCCCACAATGCCGGAAAAGCCCTGATCATCCCCGACGTGTTGGCGCTGGACGCGGATTCCCCCCTTCGGCACGTACTGGAACCTCAAGAGATCAAAAGCCTCATCACCCTACCCATGATGGCTGGGGAATTATGTACCGGATTTGTCGGATTCGACTCCGTACACAACTATCACACCTATACAGAGAAAGAACAACAGCTCCTGCAGCTATTTGCCCTCATGCTCGTAAATCTGCAGGAACGAAATCAAACTCAACGAGCGCTTAACAAAGCGATCAAGAAGGCCGAAATAGCTAACCGTTCGAAAACAGAATTTCTCGCCAACATCACACACGAAATCCGAACACCCCTGCACAGCGTGGTCGGATACATGGATCTACTGAAAGAAACACACCTATCTGATATACAACTTGACTACCTGACCAATGCCCGTACCTCCGCAAAAATCCTTATGGGCATCATCAATGACGTACTCGATTTTTCTAAGATCGAAGCCGGCATGATGGACCTGGTATTGGCCTCGTCCGACCTGAAACAGATCGTTTCAAACAGTTTGCAGCCACTGCAACTTACCGCGAAACAAAAAAACCTGCCACTAGTCGTAAACATAGATCCGGAGACCCCGCGTTATATATTTACGGATTCTGTTCGACTCCAACAGGTTCTCACCAATCTACTAGGTAACGCCGTGAAATTCACTGAAACAGGTGAAGTGAAAATTGAAACACGCTATACCCCCGAAACTGAATTGAACGGCAGCCTTCATCTTGCCATCCACGATACCGGCATCGGCATCACCGATGAACAAAAAAATAACCTGTTCCGACCCTTCACGCAAGCCGACGCTTCGATCACAAGACGTTACGGAGGCACCGGACTCGGACTGATCATCTCCGAAATGATAGCCAAACAAATGGGAAGTAAGATCGAGATCAATAATTCAAGAACCAATGGAACCACTTTTTACCTGAACCTGCAAGTTCAACTGGCCTCAGATGAAAAATTGAATTGGAACCGATAAACAGAACAACATCAGAGTCGCTCCCAGATCCATTCGTGCTCAATACGCCGCACCGTGGTCAATGGCAATAAGTCCTGAAACATCTTATTCGTTTCCGCCTGATCAGGGGTATCCAATTCCGACACAAGCAAACGTCCACCCTTCGGATCGATAAAATAGGTTGGCTTCCCCTTCGAAAATCCGATCTCCCATTTGCGCACTCCCTGGGTCAGAATAACCTTACCCGATTCAACCGTTCCTGCAATCAAATAAGTGGTTCTATTCCTAACGATTCGATTCAATTGCCCCTGGGCAGTATAGAAATATTGAAAGGTGAGGGTGTCTCGTTTGATCGAATCAATCGCCTGAAAACGGTCAGGTAAACCCATCACATTGTATCGGGTGGTAAATACAGAATCTTTGACACGCAAATAAATCGGACGCGTTTTTAAATCATAGTCCTGCCAAGCCTCGCGCGCATTTACTTTCCCGTAGATGATATTTCCAACATTGGTCGGATACAAGTATAGAGACTCACTGGTGTCTGTTTTCTCATACATCAGATAGCGGTAAGAATCTCCATCCTCCTTCAGCCTGAATTCAGTCTCCCAATAACTACCGAATACCCTTTTCCCTGTTGAATCATAATTTATGATACGAGTATAAAAGTGATCGAGGTTCAGTCGTCCGTCTGCCAAATATTTATAACCATATTCATACCTCGACGAATCACCATTTCGCTGACGAAGGCTGATGGTTCGGTTGGTTGCCGGATCATATTCCATACGACGATAAGAGCCGTCAGAATATCGTATGAACGTCATGTTTTTATTTCGATCGTACTCGTAATCATATCGATTATCCCCGGCATCAATGGATCGGATCAATAGCCCAGCGGAATCATATGTATAGCGAGCCTCCATGATAATACCGGCTGAATCATGCGTCGAGAAAGATAAAATATGACCTTCGCTATTCTGTATCACACCAATGGAGTCCTTCCCTCTCTTGATCCTGGTCAACTTACCCGATGGATCGTAATCAAAAGACACATCATTGGCGTCGGTCTTATATCGGACCATGTGTCCGGTACGATCGAAATAGATCTCACTTTTATACTGCGTTAAATGATATCGATCCAACTCCCAAACGATCTTCTCGGACTCCCTGTACTCATTGACCCATATGGTTGAAAGCGGATTGATAGCTTGTGTCGAAAACGAGGAGTTTTTTCTGATCGCGTCCACATATTTACCGGCTCGGGCGGAGCCATCGGCAATCAACTCAGATCGCCTGCGTATGATATTCGTGGGCGATCGCTGCAGCCGATTCATTCCGATCTCATACTCAATGATCGTATCGATCATCTGATAAATACCGATACGATTTAATTTCATCGGCAGAAACCGCTCCCTACTACCGATTCCATAAAAGATAACAAGTAGTTGGCCATCGGGCAAGGGCCACAGGCCGGTAGCGACATTAGAGCCCCAACCCGGACCAAAAAGAACGTTCTCCGTAGAAAGTGAATTGTAATTCCGCTCCACCGACCAGTCAGATCCATTCAACGTCAGATCTTCATAACTGACATAATAATTTCCATTGGTTTTGTTGACCTGTGCCAAAACACCGGAGGTTAACATTAGTCCTACCCAAATCAATCGTAACGCCTTCATAAGGATTTGAATAGTTTTTGAAATTGGGGGCCAAAAGCAGAAAGATCCGTCTTTTTGATCGTTGACTTTTCTTGGACGGCCGCAGATCGGTTTCCGGTAAGTTGTAAGGCAACAACCCGAATAGAAGGTTCTGCGAAAATCACCTGATCCAGATATAATTGAGCCAATCGATTACCGTTTCTATTGTCCGATAATTCAATAGCTGCCAGCAACAGCCATTTTAACCATTCATCCGAGTAATATTCGCTTCTATCCAATAAGGAGATGCCTGAACGAAATAACCCTTGCAGTAGATTCATGTTGGGATAAGCAAATTCCAGCCGAAGTGCTGATAGGTATTGACTATTCGGATCAACCACAGAAAATTTCTCCAGCCATTTTCCTTTGGCCGTACCGCTTCGCAACAACGATAATTCACCTACCCTATACAAGTAGGCCAACTTGATATCATCATACCCTTCCTTTTTCTCCAACTGTTTCAATTGCAGTAGGCTCTGTTCAACTTGCCCAAGATCCAAATACAAATAGGCCAGCGCCTCCCAACCTGGAGCATAGAGTGAGTCGATCGAAACCACCCGCCGATACGCATCAATAGCCTTGGATATTTGGCCGATCCCGTAATAAAAATCTCCCAGCTGATAAAAATATTTAGGCGTATTGAACAAGCGATCGGTTTGCGACAACATTAGCTTTTCTGCAGCGAGCGTATCACCTTCTGCTAATATGAAATCAGCATAATGTTGATTGATGTTAAAGTCAAACGGATTGATTTCAGTCGCTTTTCGGAAATAATAATGGGCACTGTCCCGCACTCCTGTCTGTTCAAAATATTGAGCCAGTCCGTCTAGTAGATCCGGATTCGTAGAGGCCCATTGCATACCTTTTCGAAGCCACTGCAGGCCGCTATCCGACTTGTTCTTATCCTTCACCAACCAAGCCATGCCTATATACGACCAAGGATCATACGGATCCAATTCGATGCCCTTTTGGTAGAGCTGTGCCGCGGAATCAAGTATGCCCTGTCTGTTAGGATAATTGCGATAAAAATCCGCCAAGAACCGATAATTCGTGCCCTCGTACGGCATGATCTGAATCGACTTCTTCAATAAATATTCGGCCTCCACACCATTATAATTACTATAAAGCTCACTCAGATTTCGCAGCGGAAGCGTAAACGTAGAATCCGTTTGAAAGGCTTGTTTGTAATAGGATTCGGCCTGTGAAAATTGCTCCCTATCGTCATAAATAGATCCCAGATTATTGTATGAAATGGCCAGATCCCGCTCGATCGACTCACCACGGGATTTATCCTTCACTGCTAAGGATCGCTTGAAGTAAAATTCCGCTTCCGCCAACCGGCCCATGTTTTTATAGGCCATTCCCAAATTATTATAACTCCAGGCATAGTTGCTATCGATCTTGAGCGTCTTCTGAAACTGATCGATGGCTTCATCGTATCGATATAATGCCTCATATTGATTGCCTAACTGATTTTGGGGATGCGTCCAGGTAGGAATGATCTCGGCCGCCTTATTGGAGAAGTAAATAGCACTGTCATAACGCTGACGCTCCTGTTGCAAATTGGCCAGCGCTACATACAGATAAGCCGCGGCAGGCTCAAGACCAATAGCTTGGCGAAGCAAGCTCTCTGCTTCATCGTATTTTTCATATTGCTCATACTTGACGTAACTATACGCCTTGTGAAAAGCCGACATCACCTGGTTCGACTTTTTTCTTGGGTCTTTCTGCTCGAGCAAACTATCAGCCAAGGCCGACTCAATACCGGCCCGATAAAAACGGCTCGAAGGCGGTAACTGGCTTTTCCCTTTTAAAAATTCATTGAGCACGAGCTGACTTCTCGTTTCCAATACCTCAGCCAAATGATTTTTTAATCCGCTCTCCAACGATTTGGCTTCGGGTACAGATAATGCCGACACTTCAGCGATCACTTGCAGAGCAGAACTATCACCCTCATAGAATCGTTCTTGCTGCAAGAAACGGTTGTATCGATCGATGAAAGGAAGTAATTCTCGTCTGCGCCCGGTATCTGATGCATTCCCCGATCCACGTGAAGCAAACGATTGATTGAACTGTCGATTCCGAAAATAGGCCAGGGCTTTCTCCCGGTCTTCCGGCGTAACCGTATACCTAAAGTCTGACACCATGCTCATTTGCGGCGTTTGCTTGCCAAAACTGGCTTGCGAAACTTTTTGCCGGACATATAAACTAAGCTCTTCAGGCGTGATCGCGTTATCCATCGGCTCATCCGCCAATCCCATCAAACCCTGTACCAGATACCAAGTGAAAAGTCCGTGTTTGATCGAATCCGCTTCATATGAAAGTTCATTAATTGCACACCCCGTCCACTTGTTCACCGACGGAAATTGCGCGGCAATCGTCTCCTGCGCTTTGATCAAACCATCCTTATATAAATCGAATCCGGAGTGACAAGCATCCAATACCATAGAAACTTTCACCTGCTGATCCTTGGCTAAGCTCTCCGTATACTCCTGCAGCTCTTTGATCGCAACGACGCCGCCGGCTCCTTTATAATTACGAGATCCGGAGGCATCCCAAGCCAACAAGAACGCCTCGCTGAAAGAAGAACCCGGACGGTTGATCTTTTGTACATCACCATGTCCGGCAAAATAAATAACCAGTTCATCTCCCGGCATCAACACTTCCATCATAGATAGAACCAGGTTATAGATCTTTCCGGCCGTAGCCATCGAATCAGGCAAAAAGAAAATATTAGGCACCGGAAATTTTCGCACCTCGGCGAGATAATCCCGAAACAAACGAGCATCCCGGTCAGCATATTTCAATCGAAGCGACTCGCTGCTATAGTTCGATACGCCCACGACCAGGGCCACTTTTCTTTTGCCAGAATCACCCATCAATTGATCGGCCAACCCGCCCCCATATGAATCAGCCCCAAATCCACGCTGCGCATTGCTATCCCCAAATGAGAGGCAAACGATCAGTACCGATAAAAAGAGACGAAGCATATGACTAAAAGTAAACAAAAGGTCGCCATGAACAGATGCAAATGCCGGCTGATTGCACAGCGTGCTTCATTGTCCTCCATTTTTCCGCAAAACGGAATCAACCGATTCCAATCCGATGGAAATTGCAAGTGAAATGAAAACCGTGGACATAAAAGCCCTGTTAGCGGGTAGAAAACTACTGATCGCCACCAAACATGGAAAAGAAACGGTGATCGCGCCACTGCTGAAAAACGCCTTGGGTGTTGAATGCATCGTAGACCCATCTTTTGACAGCGATCGGTTCGGAACCTTCAGCGGAGAAGTGGAGCGTCTCCACGATCCAGTCACCACCCTGCGGAACAAATGCCTCGCCGCGCTAAACGAGAACGCCTGCGACCTGGTGATCGGTAATGAAGGCTCTTTCGGTTCGCATCCATATATCGGGGTGATCCCTGCCGACGACGAATGGATGATGCTGATCGACCGAAAAAATGGATGGGAGATCGTTGCCCGAGAACTCAGCGTGAAGACCAATTTTGCCGGCATGGAAGCCCAATCCTTATCCGAACTATTGGCATTCGCCGAAAAAGTGAAATTTCCTGAACACGGATTGATTCTTCGCTCCTCCCCAAAAAGCCAAACAGATATCCATAAGGGAATCAACGATCTGTCCCGATTGACTGATACGTTCCACCGGCTCATCCAAAAAAATGAAACCGTGTATGTTGAAACAGATATGCGCGCCCTTTTCAATCCCACTCGGATGAACGTGATCGGTCGCCTGACAGAAAAACTGATCAACACCATTCGATCTACCTGTCCATCCTGCCAAACACCCGGATTTGATGTGGTGGAGGCCATACCCGGACTCCCCTGCAGCTATTGCGGATTACGTACCCGATCGCTAAAGCAGCATCGATACCAATGCAAGCAGTGCCAGCAGGAAGAAATTCGAAATTTTCCTAACGGAAAAGAGCAAGAGGACCCGATGTATTGCGATTTTTGTAACCCATAATGATCACTCAAGACCTTTCCATCGCGCTGAAACATCTCCGACAAGGAGACGTGATCGGCATGCCGACCGAAACCGTATACGGACTCGCAGGAAATGCATTCGATGTAAACGCTATTCAAAAGATCTATACGATCAAACAACGACCCGCTACCAACCCCTTGATCGTACACGTGGGGTCCATTCAACAAGCCGAGACATTCGTAAAAGAATTTCCCGAACCACTGCGCCAGCTTGCTCAAACCTTTTGGCCCGGACCACTCACCCTCTTATTGAAAAAATCAGATCGAATTCCGGATGTCGTTACCGCCGGATCCGATCGTGTGGCCATCCGTATCCCGAACCATCCACTCACGATCGAATTACTCAATCAACTCGACTTCCCACTAGTAGCTCCCAGCGCCAATCCCTACACCCGGATCAGTCCAACGAACGCCCAACAAGTAGATCTGTATTTCGGCGATCAGATCCCGGTCGTACTCGACGGAGGTACCTGCGAAAAAGGACTCGAATCCACCATCGTCGGATGGGAAGAAGATCAGGCCGTTGTATACCGCTTAGGCGCATTATCCATCGAACAACTGGAATCGATCGTCGGAACCGTCCGCATCCGTAACCAGTGCGAAAAAGTGCTGCTGGCACCGGGCATGACCAAAAAGCATTATTCCCCCAACACTCCCTTTCTGGTTGTTGAGAATGTCATCGAATATCTACAGCAACACCCCGAAAAACATACCGGAATTTTTTTAACGGGAAATGAAGACCCGGATCAGATCGCTCCCGGGTTTTATGCACGCTTGCAAGAAATGGACGAAATGGGCTTCGATGTGTTGATCGCCAGCTATTTACCAAATAAGGGCCTTGGTAAAACACTGAACGACCGAATGAGAAGAGCAAGCTCTAAATAGGAACAGGCAAGCATAAAATACGCATCTTACTTAGGATCCCTAAATTCGTGTATACAAAAGAAAACCTATGCGTTACCTACTTTTCCCTTTGCTTGTCAGTCTTGTGTTCGTGTCCTGCGAAACCAAGACACCCGCCCCTGAAACAACCACCCCCTCCGACACCACACAAGTAAAAACCACTTCATTGCCCATGCCCCGCGTATGGGAAATGAAAACCAATTCGGGAAAAACGATCATCGTACACGAAACACATCCCAAAGGAGCAAGTTTGAGTAATGTAAGCGCCTATTTCCAAGGCGACAGCACCGGTGCGCTCACGTTCACTGATATCGATCCCATCAGTACCATATTTGTCGGTGATATGGATAAAAACGGATTTGATGAATTGTATATGATCTCCACCAGCGCCGGTTCCGGTTCATACGGAAGCATCAATGGTGTTTCTTCAAACCGTGACAAATCCCTCTCTCTCATTTTCGTTCCGGAAATGGATGAGAACGATAAAAAGCCCGGCAAACTGTTCGATGGTTACGAAGGACACGATGAATATGCCATTGAAAACGGCGTACTCATCCGTCGCTTCCCGATCAAAGGAGACAAGAAGAACATGAAATCAGTTCCCTATCAGGTCGTGATGGGAGAAGGTGGACTCATTCTCAGCCCGAAGCGGAATTGATCAAAACTCCACGATCAATCCGATCGTCGGCAAGAACTGACCATCACGATTCTCCAATAAAATCGGGATCGCATTGCTTCCATCCGCTTTCAACGGAGCACTATCCGTTGTCATAAATGCGGTATTATCCGCTGTTCGCTTGAACGTATACTGCGGAATACCGGCTGCCTTGGATGCATAAACATTGGTGATATCGATGAATATATCTAAGGTCACTTTTCGATAGTTCCACTTCTTGTCGATGCGCAGATCGGCCGCATGAAAAGCAGGCAATCGAAGTGTGTTCAATTGAGCATAATTAAATACGCCCATACCGAGTAATTGATAACTATAACGACTGGCCACCGGATCATAGGGCGTATAAGGAGCCGCTCCCTGATAGCGGAACTTGGCACCGATCTCCCAATTCTTCTTCAACTTATATCCCCCCGTTAAACTGATCAGTACTTTATTATCCCAACTGGCCGGTGCATAATTCCCATTGATGCCGGTGAACTCACTCCGGTAAAACGTACCACTGACCACACCGAAGATCCGCTTCGTGAGTTTTTGCTGATACAGTAACTCCACCCCATAGGCTCTTCCGGATCCGGTCGCCGACAAAGGCTCATTGCCCACCGCACCAAAATCAGTACCCTTGTTTGCCAAACTGATACCATCCGTTACACTGATCGGATAATTGGAATAACCTTTATAAAATCCCTCCACCGTAATGCGAGTAAATAGATCGGGCAAAAATTCAACACCCGCCGCCCAATGCTGACTGCGGATATAATC
>CANGZN010000050.1 GCA_947458625.1 Chitinophagaceae bacterium | reverse complement strand
ATGAAAACCGGCAACCTCACCCTTCGCCCCTTTTCGATCGTCACCCAGGTGCTCTATGATAAAGATGCCAAAAAAGCAACCGGCGTAGAAGTATTGGATGCTACAGACAATAAGACTTACACCTTCAATGCCAAGGTGATATTCTTATGTGCCTCTGCATTTAATTCCACCTGGATCCTCATGAATTCAGCCACGAGTGTATGGGAAGGCGGATTGGGGAGCAGCAGTGGTGAATTGGGTCACAATGTGATGGATCACCATTTCCGTTGCGGCGCAAATGGACGGGTAGATGGATACGGAGATAAATATGAATATGGCAGAAGACCGACAGGCATATACATACCCCGATTCAGAAATATTTATACTGATAAAAGGGATTATGTACGCGGATTCGGTTATCAGGGCGGAGCCGGACGCGGACGCGGCGTGGAAGTCGCTGAGTTCACCATCGGAGCCGACCTGAAAAATGCGCTGAGTGTACCCAGCGATAATTGGGGAATCGGTGTGATGGGATTCGGCGAAATGCTTCCTTACCACGAGAACAAGATCTCACTCAATAAAAATGTAAAGGATAAATGGGGCCTTCCGGTGCTGGATATGGATGTTGAGATCAAGGACAATGAGAAAAAAATGCGCATCGACATGATGAATGATGCCGCCGAAATGCTGGAAGCTGCCGGGGTGAAGAACGTCAATACCTACGATTACGGATATGAAGTAGGCATGGGTATCCATGAGATGGGAACGGCCAGGATGGGCAGAGATGCGAAGACATCTGTCTTAAATGCACAGAATCAGGTTTGGGATGCGCCAAATGTATTTGTGACCGATGGTGCCTGCATGACCAGCGCCTCTTGTGTCAACCCCTCACTCACGTATATGGCCATGACCGCAAGGGCAGCTGATTTTGCGGCCGCTGAAATGAAAAAAGGAAATCTCTGAACCGATCAACCTAAATGAAAATGGACAGAAGAGAATATTTAAAAAAAATCGCGCTCCTCACTGGAGCTGCCGTCGTGGGAGCAGATGTTTTCTTGTCAGGATGCACGCCCGGCGGTGCTGCCGGTTACTTCACCAGTACACAACTGGCCTTACTGGATGAGATCGGTGAAACGATCATACCGGCCACGGATACACCTGGTGCTAAGACTGCAAAAGTCGGCGCCTTCATGGAGGTGATGGTACGTGACTGCTATACACCTGAGCAACAGCTCACCTTCAAAGAAGGTATGAAAGCACTGGAATCGAAATGCAAAGAGTTGTATGGTCAATCGTTCACTAGCGCAAGTAGTCAACAACGATACGATTTACTGGTCAGCCTGGAAAAAGAGGCAAAGGCATACAATGAAAAGAAAGAGAAGAATACGCCTGTGCATTATTACACCATGATGAAGCAATTGACGTTATGGGGATTTTTCTCGTCGGAGACTGGCATGACCAAAACCTTGCGTCACTTGCCCGTACCCGGACGATATGACGGCGCTTTCCCGTATACAAAAGGTGAAAAAGCTTGGGCTGATTAAATAATATGATCTATGAATTATACGCGTCGAAAATTTTTATCTGATACGACCCTGCTTAGCGGTGGGTTGGCCTTGTTCGGTCAGCATTTATTGTCCATGGATGAGCTGTTCGCTGGAAAAGCTCGTTCGTATGGCCTACAACTTTATTCGCTGCGCGACATACTGCCTGCGGATCCATTCGGAATCATAAAAAAAATAAGTGCAGCCGGTTATTCCTCGATCGAAAGTTATGAAGGTGAACAAGGAGTTTATTGGGGCAAGTCCCCCAAAGAGTTTGACTCCTTTCTGAAGTCATCAGGTCTCACCATGCCGTCTTTCCATTGCAACGTTTTCGAGAATTTTGAGAAAAAGGTGGCAGATGCAGCTTCCATTGGGGTTCAGTATGTAATCTGCCCCTGGATCGGTCCGCAGAAGTCGTTGGACGACTATAAAAAAATGGCCACCCGATTCAATGAAATGGGAGCGATCTGCAAAAAGAACGGGATCCGGTTCGCGTATCACAACCACGACTATTCGTTCAAACCGATGAATGGTGTCATTCCACAGACCCTTCTGATGGAGGAGACCGATCCAAAGCTCGTTTTCTTCGAAATGGATATTTATTGGGTAGTTGCCGCTGGCGGTGATCCAATCGAATGGTTCGAGCGTTATCCGAATCGATTCCGACTGGCCCACATCAAAGACCGCAGCAAAAAACCCGTAGCGGATGAAGGAAAGAATTCAGTAGTCATCGGAACAGGCACCATCGACTTTGCTTCAATCCTTCAAACAGGAAGGGCAAAGGGACTTAAGGAATTCATCTTCGAACAGGAAGCGAATTATGGAAAAGGACCATTGGAGTCAGCGATCGCGAGTCTGAAGTATTTACAGGAGAAGAAGTTTTGAACGGTTGAGAAAGTTGAGAGAGTTTAGAGAGTTGAGAATTGGTCTAAACTTCCTCAACAGGCCGAAGGCCGCAAACCAGCTAAACCTTTTTCTTCATCCTCCTCACTTCCCCCGCATCAATAAACGGATTCTGATACGATTCTTTCTGCTTTTCGAAATTGGGATGTCGGAAGTTCATTTTACTTTCCTGCCAACCACGTAATGAACTGTGGAACTCGTGACAGCCGGTTTGTTTGCGTAATGCCTGAATATTATCCGGGCGAACACCGCTACCCGGCATGATGATGATTCGTTCGTCTGCATGCTTTTGCAAGGCAGCGATGCAGTCCACTCCATCAGGAGCGGCTGGAAATTGTCCGGATGTCAATACCCGATCGACCCCGATTCCGATCAATTCATCCAATGCAACATACGGATCCAGGCAGCGATCGAAGGCTCTATGAAAAGTGACCTCCATCGGATAGGCCAGCTCGCGTAATCGGGCTGTACGTGTCAGATCGATCTTTCCATCAGCAAGGAGTAAACCAATGACTACCCCTTCGAAACCCAGACTGCGGGCCGATTCAACTTCATAACGCATAGCGTTAAACTCATCATCAGTATAAAGAAAATCACCGGCGCGGGGACGGATGATCGGAAAGATGGGCAGATCAAATAATTCACGGCAAACGCGCATCGTTCCGACTGAAGGCGTTGTTCCACCCTCACTCAAATTGGCACAAAGTTCGATGCGATCGGCTCCCCCTTCAACCGCCTGACGGGTGGTTTCGAGATCGGCCGTAGCGATCTCAATGAGAATTTTTTCTCTTGACATATCGATCATTTATCGAACCAGCTTTTGGCTTTGTGGATCTTTTCTTCATGGCGTGAACGAACCGCGTAGGTAAATCCGGGTCGTAGGGCAAAGGCCCCAAAACTTCCTGAACGGTCGATGGCGAGAAAGCAGATCTGAACATCGCCCAGTTTATCTTTTCGCATGTTCACTAAGCGACCAACTGCTTTTTTACAGGCCTCTTCAGGACTCAGTCCATTTCGCATGAACTCAACCACCAGGTGGGATCCGGCAATTCGTATGATCTCCTCCCCTTGTCCGGTAGCCGTACAAGCTCCCACTTCATTGTCAACATAGAGTCCGGAACCGATCAATGGTGAATCACCAACCCGTCCACGCATTTTGAACCCAGCTCCACTGGTGGTGCAACTTCCGCTTAGGTTGCCACTCTTGTCCAAGGCGATCATACCGATCGTATCGTGATTCCATTCCCCATTGTCCAAGCGCGTGGGCGCAAAGGGACCATGCTGCTTTTTGTTTTCAATATTTTTTTCTGGCGGAGCATAGTTTGATTTCTTCAACCAATTCTTGTAGGCCCGTTGGGCATCTTCTGATAGTTCGGCCGACTCCAATTTGAATCCTTCTGCGAGTGCGAATTGTTGTGCCCCGCTGCCCACCAACATCACATGCGGTGTTTTCTCCATGACCCTTCGCGCAACAGCGATCGGATGCTTGACACGCTCCAAAAAAGCCACACTACCGCAATTTCCCTGTTCATCCATGATGCAAGCATCCAACGTAACGAACCCATCACGATCGGGATTGCCACCCAATCCTACACAACAATTAAGTGAATTCTCCGTCTCCATTACCCCGCGTTCTACTGCATCCAAAGCCCTACCTCCAGTTTTCAAAACTTCCCAGGCTGCCCGGTTTGCATCCATACCTACATCCCAAGTCGAGACCACCAAAGGCGCATCCGGTGCCCGGTTGATACTTGAAGAGCGAGCATCTTTTCCCAATAAAACCCCCAAAGAACCGAGCGCAGAACCGGATATAAACTTTCTTCTGTTCAACATGTTTTAAGCGTATGTTCGAAAATACACGAACAGATCCGAATGTCCTCTTGACATGACGAAGAACTATTTTGATGTTTGAACATTGAATTGTATATTTGCTATATGAAAATTGTGATCCTATCGGGAAGCCCTCGCATGGAAAGCCTTACCCGCCGGGTGGCTATCCATTTAAACAGTCAACTGGAACAACTCCAATACCAGACCGAAATGATCGATCTATCCAAATGGAATATTCCACCCATACAATCCGTTTGGAAAACGCCTGCTGAAGCGCCCCTAGCCTTTCAGGAATTGGCTAAAAGCATTGAGTCCGCGGATGCTTACCTTTTGGTAACACCTGAGTACAATGGCAGCTATTCACCGGCCTTAAAAAACCTGCTGGATCATTTTCCTAAGCGGAATCGAAAACCGTTCGGACTTGTTACCGCCTCTCCTGGGGCCATGGGCGGTATGCGTGCAGCACAACAATTGTTGTTGCTGGTACCAGCCCTATTCGGAATCGCCGCCCCACAATTTCTACTGGTTCCGGGCGTGGACAAGAAATTCGCTGAATCGGGCGAACTCATCGATCCGAGCTTTCAAAAGAGCATCGATGTCTTTCTCGAAGAGTTTTTATGGCTTTGTAAACGACTGACGAACGAATCTGTACCTGCATAAATTTTTACTATGGCGATCAAAAGCATTGACCGGATCCTGACTCCCCCACCAGCCCATATGGTAGGTGATGGTTTTCGGGTGCATTCTTTTTTACCCGGCGACGGACGATTAGGGAAACAACGGATGAGTCCGTTTTTCATGCTGGATTATGGCTCATTGATTGAGTTTCCACCCAGCGATACGCCCAGGGGTGTTGGTGTACATCCGCATCGCGGATTTGAAACCGTTACGATCGCATACAGAGGAAGGATTGCACATCACGATTCAGCTGGTAATCACGGCGTGATCGGTGAAGGCGATGTACAATGGATGACGGCTGCATCGGGGCTTTTACACAAAGAATATCATGAGGAAAGCTTCAGCAAACAAGGTGGCGCATTTCAAATGGTACAACTTTGGGTGAATCTTCCGGCGAAGCATAAAATGGATCCGCCTGCTTATCAAGAGATCACGAATCAAATGATGGGCAAATATCTTCTGCCCGAAAATAAGGGGACTGTAGAAGTGATCGCCGGAAATTTCAACGGCACTGCTGGTCCGGCTCGCACCTTCACCTCCATCGAGATGTATAACCTCAAAATGAAAGCCGGAGCACAATTGGATCTCTGTTTTCCAATTGAGCATAACACGGCTTTGCTACTGATCGAAGGAACTGTCTCCGTTCATGGAACGACCGTACCCACCGATCATTTCGTACTCTTCCACAAAGACGGGGAAGACATAGAAGTAGTGGCAGGTCAGGATGCAGTGGTGCTGGTTCTCTCCGGCGCACCGATCGATGAACCCATTGCCGCATATGGTCCGTTTTTAATGAACCAATGGTCGGAGATCGAGCAAGCCATCCATGATTTCAATACAGGAAAATTCGGCGTATTGGCAGATTGACACAGAGTGCAGGAAGTCGTACATTTATCGGAATAATATTCCTTGAATGAAAATTTCCCTGCTTTTTGCTCTTGTCCTCGGCAGTTTCATGCTGCCTGCACAGAATATCCCTGCTTCGGCTTATCAAAATTATCCTTCCAGCCCGGGGATAGGCAATAATGGAATGGGAAAAGGAAATTCCAAAACCGGATCAGCAAACGGATCGAAAGATGATCGTTCCGGCAAAATCGACCAATCAACTCTAAATCTGATACCGTATCCAAACTATGTTGTACGGCTCGACGGCAAAATGATATTGCCAAAAAAGATCCGTCTACAGGTTGCCTTGCCGGCTATTGATAGCGGATTCATCATTCCATACCTGACCCAGCAACTAAAAGTGAATTATGGTATCCAGTTAGCCAATGCAACCGAAGCGGCGACACAGATAAAAGTTGGACTGATCGCCCCACAACCCAATACACCGGCCGATTATTTTTATCGCCTGCTGGTAGATACAACCGGTATACAATTACAAGGGAATAGTCCCCAACTCATCTTCAATGGGATTCACACATTACTTCAATTGATAGAAGGAAAAGATCCCAAAACCTACTCGATCCCTCATGTACTGATAACGGATAAACCCCGCTTTCAATACCGAGGGATGCACCTCGATGTAGGCAGACATTTCTTCCCTATCGCGTTTATCAAGCAATACATCGACTGGCTGGCCTATCACAAAATCAATACGTTTCATTGGCACTTAACCGAGGACCAGGGTTGGCGGATCGAGATCAAAAAATATCCTGAATTAACCCGAATCGGGGCCTGGCGTAATGGCACGATTGTTGGCCGCTATCCCGGACAATCGAATACCAATCAGGTATACGGAGGATTTTATACGCAGGAGGAAATAAAAGAGATCGTTCGATATGCTGCTTCCCGATATATTGAAGTGATTCCCGAGATCGAAATGCCCGGCCATAGCAGCGCGGCGATCGCAGCCTATCCTCAATTGAGTTGCTTCCCCAAGCTACCAACGGCGATACCGGATAGTCCGCTCTCAGAAAAAAGCAAAGAGGAGATGAAAAACGGTCGCATCAAGATCGTGCAGGAAACCTGGGGTGTGTTCGATGACGTTTATTGCGCCGGGAACGATTCCACTTTTGCCTTTTTGCAGGATGTGATCGATGAAGTAATTACCCTTTTTCCTTCCACCTACTTTCACATCGGGGGAGATGAATGTCCGAAAGCACATTGGAAAAAATGTCCCCGTTGCCAACAACGGCGCGTGGATCAGCAGCTGAAAGATGAGCATGAATTGCAGAGCTATTTTGTTCAACGCATCGAGAAATACCTGAACAGCAAAGGCAAGCAAATGATTGGGTGGGATGAGATTCTGGAAGGCGGACTGGCCCCCAATGCCATCGTAATGAGCTGGCGCGGAGAAGCCGGTGGCATTGAAGCTGCCAAGCAAAAGCACCGGGTAATCATGACTCCGGGTAGTCCTCTGTATTTCGATAATGGTCAACGCGAAAATGAAGACTCCGTTTTCATAGGCGGTTATAACCCGATCGAAAAAGTATATGCGTACGATCCGCTTTCAAAAGAACTCACAACTGAGCAACAACAATATATTCTGGGGGCACAGGCGAATGTGTGGACTGAATACATGACCAATACAAAAAAGATCGAGTACATGATCTTCCCGCGAATCGCCGCACTCAGTGAGATCCTATGGACGCCGAAACGCATACAAGATTGGGAGTTCTTTGAAAAGAGACTGATGACACAATTCGACCGCTACAAAAAAATGAACATCAACTACTCCACAGGCTTCTTCGACCTGCGCAGCAGCGTGCTTCCCTCGCCTGACAATAAGGGAGTACTTTGGAAAGTAGAAAGCAAATTCAAAGAACCCATCTTCATCAACTATAACAGGGCTGATTCCATCTGGGCCTACACGTCGCCTCAACTCATCACACGGAATACAAACGCCAGTGCCAGTTCACGTATACACGGAACAAACATGTCCTTGAAACAATCCTTCTATTTCAACAAAGCCACCGGCCGATCCATCACCCTTCAGAATCCACCGGCCAAGCAGTATGGAGGTGATGGCGCCTTCACGCTAGTGAATGGTGTACAAAATGAAAAGGGACTGGCGAGAAGTCGAGAGTTTCTTGGCTTCAGCGGAACGGATTGCATCGCCACCATCGATCTGGGCAGCATACGTTCCATCGAGCAGATCACGATACACAGTTTCGAACAAAAAGCCAGCTGGATCCACCCCCCGGCTGGCGCTGTGGTAGAGATCAGTGATAACGGAACTGACTTCCGCCCATTGGAAGCCTCTTCTGAAACGATCGTGGATGACAGAAAGCGAGTAGAAAAAATTCGATTCCGTTTTACTTCCACAAACGGCCGTTATATTAAGATTAGCGTGAAAAATGCAGGCATCATACCTGCTCGACAAGCAGGCGCAGGGAATAAAGCGTGGTTATTTGTGGATGAGATAGAGGTTGAATGATGAAGGGTGAACGGTGAAGGATGAAGGGTGAAGGGTGAAGGATGAAGGGTGAAGGGTGAAAGATGAGATTTTGTGGAAGGTTTACGATCAAGGTTGACAGAAGTTGAGTAGATTTGGGATTCAATCTAATAGAATGCCTGATACCCTCAAGCTGACCGACAGTTTAGAGAGAATTCCAGTCAAGATCGTTCCCAACCAAAAAGACGGCTCCCGCTGGGTAGCCGATCAGATCGCGGCCCTCATTCGCAAGAGACAAAAAGAGAAAAAAAATGTAGTGCTGGGTCTGGCAACGGGTTCAACACCCAAATCCCTTTACGCGGAGTTGGTTCGCTTGCACCGGGAAGAAAAACTCAGCTTCCGAAATGTGATCACGTTCAATCTGGATGAATATTATCCGATCGAACCGACCGCTCTGCAGAGCTATCACCGCTTCATGCACACGCATCTTTTCGACCAGATCGACATCAAGAAAACAAACATCCACATTCCCCCAGGAAACATTGAGAAGGAATCTGTCAAGGAATATTGTCGTAAATACGAACAACAGATCGCGGCAGCCGGCGGGATCGATCTGCAGATCTTGGGAGTAGGTAACAACGGACATATCGGATTCAATGAACCAGGTTCCGGCATCTACAGTAAAACACGATTGGTAAACCTGGATCATTCGACCCGGTTAGCCAATGCCTATGAATTCGCGAATATTTCACAGGTACCCCGACTGGCTATTACCATGGGTATCGATACGATTCTTAAATCGAAGCGCATCATTCTGATGGCCTGGGGCAGCAGCAAAGCACCGGTCATCAAGAAAGCTGTTGAGGAAGACGATACAGAGCAGGTACCTGCTTCCTTGCTGCAAAATCATGACGATGTAACATTCGTTTGCGATGAGGCTGCTGCTACTGAATTGACAAGATTCAAATCGCCGTGGCTGACCGGAGATTGTGAATGGACCCCGGCGATGGTGAAAAAAGCTGTCGTCAACCTGGCCCTATCCCTTCAAAAACCGGTACTGAGTTTAACCAGCAGTGATTACAATGAGAACGGATTGGGCGATCTGATCGTAGAAAAAGGAGAAGCCTACGAAGTAAACCTGCAAGTTTATTATTTACTACGCGATTCGATCACCGGATGGCCTGGTGGAAAACCCAATGCGAACTTACCGGGTCACCCAGAACGCTCAGAACCCTTCCCCAAACGAGTACTGCTTTTCTCCCCCCACCCCGATGACGACATCATCAGCATGGGTGGAACCTTTCAGCGCTTGCATGATCAGGGACATGATGTGCACGTAGCCTACCAGACCAGCGGAAATATTGCGGTGACAGATGAGTTTGTCACCCGCTATCTAGACTTTGCTGTGGGCTTCGAAGCCATTGCTGGTATCAACAATAAACGATCGACCGAGATCTTGCAGGAAGCACAGCGATACATCGCCAAAAAGAAATCGAATCAAACCGATACAAAAACCATACGTGCCATCAAAGGATTGATCCGCCGCGGAGAAGCAAAAGCTACCTGTCGCTTTGTAGGCATCCCGGATTCGAATATCCATTACATGGATCTACCCTTCTACGAAACCGGTACCATTGAGAAAAAGCCCTTAGGTAAAAAAGATATTCAGCTAACAAAACAATTACTCAGAGAAGTTAAACCGCAGCAAGTATACTGTGCCGGTGATTTTGCTGATCCACATGGAACACACATTGTTTGCTTCCAGGCGGTATTGGAAGCTTTGAAACAGATCAAGTCCGAGGGGGATGAATGGATACAGGACTGTTGGCTCTGGCTATATAAAGGTGCCTGGGAGGAATGGAGCATCGATGAGATCCAAATGGCGATCCCGATGAGTCCGGACCAAGTACTCCGCAAACGTCATGGTATTTTCATTCATCAGTCGCAGAAGGATATGGTTCCGTTTCAAGGGACTGACTCCCGTGAATTCTGGCAGCGGGCCGAAGAGCGCAATGCGAACACCGCCAAACTATATGCCGACCTGGGATTGACGCATTATGCGGCCATGGAAGCCTTCGTCCGCTGGGATTACTGAGATTTTAATACCTTACTGTTCTAAACAAAAATCAATGGCAATGTTTGATTCGAGCAACCCTACGCTCAAGGAAAAGACTTTTGAACGATCTGTCACGGCCGAGTATCATGGGGACACTATGACCCTCGGGGGCGCTCTGAATAAATTCGGGATCCTGATGGCGCTGCTGATCGCATCAACCCTGTTCTCGTGGGATCAATTCCAAAAAGGATCTGATCCAACTACGTTCATGTTGGTGGGACTTTTCGGGGGCATCGTTATGGCCCTGATCATGATGTTTAAAATGGCATGGTCGCCGGTGCTGGCACCAGGCTATGCCGTCATGCAAGGACTTTTCTTGGGTTCCATCTCTGCATTTGTCAATGAAGCCTACCCCGGACTGCCCATGCAGGCGGTATCCTTGACACTTCTGGTGGCCGGACTGATGTTTCTCGTCTATCGCTTCCGGATCATTCCGGTGACCCAACGATTCCGTCAGATCATTGTCGTAACTACCGTTGCCTTATCCATCTTTTATCTGATCCAATGGATCACGTCTCAATTCATGGGTAGTCCGATCGCGGGCGCCACGATGGATTCCAGTGCCTTTGGCATCGGCTTCTCCGTTTTTGTGGTGATCCTCGCCTCCCTCAACCTGTTGCTGAATTTCGATATGATCGAAAAAGGAGCAGAGATGCAAGCGCCCAAATTCATGGAGTGGTACAGCGCATTCGGATTACTGGTAACCCTGATTTGGCTCTACCTCGAGATCTTGCGGTTACTGACCAAGTTGCAGCGGAGATGACTTGATTGAATTACAAAAAAGGGCGATCATAGATCGCCCTTTTTTGTAGAGAAAATTTTGCTTAGTTCCCAGCCCATCCGTCAGACAATGTTTTCATGAAGGCTACTACAGCTGCCTCTTCTGCTGGAGTAAGACCCAGATTGCCCATACGCGCATGCCCTGTTACATTTATTGGATACTCAGGCGCCGGCCAAGGCTGACCATTCCAGGTGGCTCCCGGCACATCACGCGTGTTATAAAAATGTACTACTTGTTCGAGCGAAGTGAAAACACCATTATGCATAAAACGCTTCATCTTGGCAACATTACGCAATGTGGGCGTTTTGAATTTGCCGTTATTTACTGTTGCAAATGCTCTCCAAGTTTGATTGGTGTTTTGCGGACTGCTCAGAAATCCTCCAAGCCCCCGGTCAATGAATCCCGGATTGGTCCAATAAACAGGATTCAGCGGATTTTTGGGAACCCCGATATTCTCGTAGGAGAAATCGGTAAACAAGGGGCCATTAGGTGAGAGCGGTGTAGGATCTGCGGTGTGGCAGTCATAACATTCCGCTTTGTCGTTAAAAAGTGCAAGCCCTTGCGCTTCTTGTGCCGTCAACGT
>CANGZN010000049.1 GCA_947458625.1 Chitinophagaceae bacterium | reverse complement strand
TCCGGTACCACAACCAAAACCGATGGAACGTATAGCCTGACCCTGCCGGCAAACGCGCAGGTGTTGGTGATCTCCTCCGTCGACATGATCGCGCAGGAGTTCAACATCGGATCCCTTTCTGTGATCAATGCCACGCTGAAGAGCGAGGACAAGATCATGGAGGAAGTGGTAGTAGTCGGATATGGTACTCAGCAGAAAAAAGCGTTTACCGGTTCCGCCTCCAAGATCGATGCAAAAGAGTTCGCGAACCTGATCACGCCTTCGGTGGACAAGCAATTGGCCGGCCGTGCAACGGGTGTGCAGGTGACTAACTCCAGCGGTCTGGTGAACCAACCCGCTCGAATCTTCATCCGCGGTATCAACTCCATCAGCCAATCCACTGGTCCGCTGTTCGTAGTAGATGGTGTACCCATCATCACGGGTAACCTGGCTGCCACAACAAACTCCAACGCATTGGGTGATATCAACCCTTCCGACATCGAGAACATCGAGGTGTTGAAAGACGGTTCTGCTACGGCGATCTTCGGATCTCGTGCAGCAGCCGGTGTGGTGATGATCACAACCAAGAAAGGTTCTAAAGGCAAAGCCAAGGTCAGCTACGACATGACCATGGGATTCAGCAATACCCTGCAGCGTTTCGACTTGTTGAACGCCGATGAGTTTGTACAGATCTCCAATGAAAAATTTGCCAACCGCGGTTTGGCTCCTCGTGCCGGTGTGAATCCCGGTGGTGTCAATACCGATTGGCAGTCTGTTGCCCTGATCAACAATGCACTTGTTCAAAACCACAACCTGAGCTATCAGGGTGGTACGGCGAAGACCAGCTTCTTCTTCTCTGCCAACTACAGCAAGCAGCAAGGGGTGGTGATCAGCAACTTCAACAAAACTTTCCGCGTTCGTACCAACATCGAGCACGAAGTGAACAGCTTCCTGAAACTCGGTAACAACCTTTCCGTAAGCCGCCAAGACGATGGTGACCAGAACAACGGATCGAACGCACTGAGCGGATCGATCGCTTCTGCGCTTCGCTTGTTGCCGAACGTGAACCCTTACAATGTGAACGGTAACGGTGGATTCAACATCAACTTCCCCCTCGCGAACTCCATTCCGGTTGGACCAAACGCACAAGGGGTGGACGATAACTACACGAACGTTGCCTTCACGCTCACGCAGAATCGTTATGCCTCTGAAAAGATGCGCATCATCAACAACTCGTTCGCAGAACTTTCCTTCACCAAGCGTTTCAAATTCCGCACGGTACTTTCTGCTGACTGGTTCAATGACTACAGCTTCCAGAGCTTGGATCCCCGCCACGGTGACGGATACAGTTCCAATGGTATCGCATACAACGCCAACCAGAATTTCTTGCGTACCGTTTGGCAGAACTACTTCAATTACAACTTCAGTGTGAAGCGTCATACTTTCTACCTGACGGCCGGTCATGAAGTACAGAAGCAAACCAACAAATTCATCTCCGTGAACGGTTCGAACGTAGCGGATCTGTTCTTCCTGAAAGAAAACCTGATCTCCGGCTCTGCTTCGAACCAGTCTGTAGGTGGTAGCTTCAGTAAATCCGGTTTCGAATCTTATTTCGGCCGTATCAATTACGACTACAAGAACCGCTACTTCATGCAAGCCTCTATTCGTCGCGACGGACAGAGTTCACTGGCCAAGGATAAGCGTTACGGTAACTTCCCAGGTGTATCATTCGGATGGCGCCCTTCAGAGGAAGCAATTTGGAAAAACAGTGCTTTCTTGACCAAGGTTTTCACCGATGTGAAACTGAAATACTCGTATGCTAAAGTTGGTAACACCCTCGGAGGTTTCCCCTTCCTGGCAGCCACCTTCGGACCAGCTCCTTACGGAAACCTGAACGGTATCGCCCTGAACAGCATCGGAAACCCTGCCCTGCAGTGGGAAACCAGTACGAAATATGATTTCGGTATGGAGATCGGTATGTTCAAGGGCCGTGTCAATATGACCATGGACTGGTTCCTAAACGATGTAGACAACCTGGTACTGAACGTGCCAACGCCTCCCAGTGCCGGTATCCCCGGAAACTCTATTTCTCAGAACATCGGTACACTGAGCAATCGCGGATTTGAGTTTTCGATCGACCTCTCCGTTGTTCGCCAGAAAGATTTCGGATGGGACATGAACTTTAACTACTCGAAGATCCAGAACAAGATCTCTAAACTCTACTCGATCAATGGCAACGCCGTTCCATTCCTTCAGAATGGCGCATACAACCTGATCCGTGTTGGAGACCCCATCAACATCATCCATGGTTATCAGTCTGCCGGTGTGAACACCGCCAACGGATTCCCGATGTATTTGAAGGGCGATGGTCGCTTGGTTACGCACAACGTTACCAATGGTTTGTTCTATTTCGTAACCGGACCAAACGATGGCAACCTGTTGCCTGCAAATGCTACTACCATGGGATTTGCTGACCGTGTGAAACTGGGACAAGGCGTTCCGACTTATTTCGGTGCCTGGACCAACAACTTCCGCTACAAGCAATTCGACCTGGAGATCATGTTGCGCTACTCCGGTGGAAACCAGATCATGAACACCACGGCTCAGGAAGCCTTGTTCAGCCAGAGCTTCCACAACAACGGTAAGGCGATCCTTCGCCGTTGGACCAAGCCCGGTGACGTGACCGATGTTCCTCGTGTATTCTGGGGTCTGAGCAACCAGGTGAACCAGAACAGCATCGCCGTATCTCGTTTCGTGGAGAGCGGAAACTATGTTCGTTTGCAGAACTTGGTGTTCAGCTACAACATGGATCGTGATCTGATCAGCCGCATTGGTAAAGGATACGTAGAGAGTGTACGTTTCTATGTGCAGGGACAGAACCTGTTCGTATGGAGCGACTATAGTGGCGCCGATCCGGACAACATCACCGCAGGTGGTATTGACCAGAGCGTTGCTCCTCAGATCCGCACCATCTCCTTCGGTATGAATGTTGGTTTCTAATTCAACTCCCAATAAACGAACGAATATGAAAAATAAATTGAACCTGCTGATTGTCCTGGCCCTGGGCTCTTTGCTCATGACCGGATGTAAGAAAGCCTTGGAGCTGCAGCCCTACACATCCGTATCGGATGAGGTTGCCTTCAGTACGGCCGACAAATGTTTTGTATCCCTTTACGGGGTTTATGATGCTGCACAAAGCGGCGACTATCTTGGAGGCGCCGGACGTGGATATCCCTTCGGAGCGGCCAACATTGAACAAGGTGATGCTCGTGGTGAGGACGTGATCAACATCGCTGCCTTCTACCAGATCACCTACCAGGCAACCTACAATGCCACGGCGGCAAACTGCGAGGGTCACTGGAACTCACTGTATTCACTGATCAACAAAGCCAATGTTTGTATCGATGGATTCCGTGGTGCCGGCTCTCGTGGTGTACTGACTGCAGCAACTGCTTTGCAGTATGAAGCAGAATGTCGCTTCCTCCGCGCCCTTTCTCATCATGAATTGATGATCCACTGGGCTCGCCCTTACCGCGACGGTAACGGTTCACAGGTGGGTGTTCCCTACCGCGACTTTGCAGTGAACCTGCCCTCAACGGTAGACCTGGTTCGTAACCTACCTCGTGCGGTGAGCGATACGGTTTATCGCCGCATGCTTCGCGACTTGGATTTTGCTGAAACCAATCTGGCAGCGACATTGACAGGTTCAGCACGTACCGTTCGCGCAACCAAAGCCGCTGCAATCGCGCTGAAAATGCGTATCAACATGCACATGGGCAATTGGAATGCCGTGATCACCGAAGGAAACAAACTGATCCCTGCTACCATCAACCCGCTCGCACCAACCACTATTGTTGCTCCGATCGGTTCTTGGGCACTTACCGGTTCTCCTGATGGTCCGTTTTCGAATAACAGCTCTACTGAAAGTATCTTCTCTGTTCGTAACGACGCGATCGATAATACCGGTGTGAACGGAGCCCTTCCTGCCATGCTCGGTGCTGCTAACCTCGGAGCTCGCGGACTGTTAGCCATCTCTCCGATCCTTTGGAACAATGCCAACTGGCGCTGTGATGACCTTCGTCGCACCCTGCTCTATGTCTCCGGAACCAATGCCAACAACGGTCAGAGCATCTTCACCAACAAATACCGTGATTATGTAGGTCGTTCAGACTTCGCTCCGCAGATCCGCTACGCGGAAGTATTGCTCATGCAAGCTGAAGCAGAAGCTCGTATCGCATCCGGTGTATCTCAGCGTGCGATCGATCTGCTGAACACGGTTCGCAATCGTTCT
Source organism: Chitinophagaceae bacterium (assembly GCA_947458625.1). Taxonomy (GTDB): domain Bacteria; phylum Bacteroidota; class Bacteroidia; order Chitinophagales; family Chitinophagaceae; genus JJ008. The sequence continues at coordinate 7,688 of CANGZN010000049.1, read as the reverse complement.
ATCCCAACCCCGGCTACTAACCAATACGTAGCAGCCAACTTCGCAACCAATGTTGACCTGGTAAGAGCCATCCTCCTGGAGCGTCGTATCGAGTTCGTGTGCGAAGGAAAGCGCTGGGCTGATATCTCCCGTTTGGCGGTAGAACCCGATTATACAACTAGCGGTATCCCTGCCAAAGCCATCAATGGTGCACAAGGACTGACCATGTATGCTTGTGCTACGCCTTATACTCCCGGTCAAGCCGGTATCCCTTATGGTGATTATCGTTTCATCTGGCCGATCCCTGCAAATGAGGTCATTCAGAATCCGATCATCACGCAGAACCCCGGATACTAAGGACATCGAACTGTAGACTTTGAACTAAAACCCCGGCAATCGCCGGGGTTTTTCTTTGCTACCTTTACCTCGCCTAAAACCGATACATGAAAAAAATCCTGCAACTGCTCCTGCTCGCTTCCCTTCTGCAATCCTGTAAAAGCAATAAAACAGCCGACTTTACAGTGACGGGTACACTATCCGATACCACTTTCTCCATCTTATACCTGGAAGAAGTACGCACAACAGACAATCAACCCTTCGTGGTCGATTCTACTCAGCCCGACAAAAACGGACGCTTCACCCTGAATGCACCCGCAACGGATGACCATGTCTACTACCTGCGCTCTGACAAACAAGGCTATCCACTTTGTCTACTGATCAACGATACCAAGTCGATCGAACTGGATATCCGCTTCGAACAATTACAAGGAAGAACCATACCGGCCTACACCGTGAACGGCTCTCCTGCCTCCGCACAGGTACGTAACTATACCAACGATCTGAACAAATGGATGATGAGCTATGTGAGTGCCCTCATCGCTGCAGATACACTCTCCAAAAAATCCGGAACAACAGCTGTCGTTGATAGCTTGCAACAACGCATCAGCCGTCAATCAAAAGAATTACTCAGCCGCACCGATTCAACCCTCCATGCGGCCATCACGCCTAGCACCTATTTACTATTACTGGGCTTCTACCAAAGCATCGCATCCGATCCCAGCTATCGACTGACGGCATTTACCTTGGAAGAGATCGCCGCCAACCTAGATAAACTGGCCGTCAAGTTTCCTAAGCATGTGGGACTGACCCAGATCCGCGAGCAGATCAAAGCCGATATGGTAAAGAGTAAAGGACTGATGGGACAAACCGCACCGGAGTTCACACTTCCCGACGTAAATGGCAAGGCCGTCTCCTTGAATTCATTCCGCGGCAAATGGGTATTGGTCGATTTCTGGGCCAGCTGGTGCCGACCCTGTCGCATGGAAAATCCGAACGTAGTAGCCGCCTATCAACAATTCAAAAACAAAAACTTTACGGTACTGGGTGTTTCACTCGATCGGGAAGACGGAAAAGAAGATTGGATCAAGGCGATCAAAGACGATCGACTGGATTGGACACAAGTCAGTGAACTCAAGTTCTGGAACAGCATCGTTGTTCCGATGTACAATATTGAAGGTATCCCCTACAATGTTCTCGTCGATCCACAAGGAAAAATCGTTGCAGAAAATCTGCGCGGACCGGATCTAGCTAAAAAATTACAAGCCGTGCTGAAATGATGGCACCGCTTCAACATGAAAAAGCCCCGACCAAGATCGGGGCTTTTCTATACACCCAAAAAATAAATCAGAGATCTGCTTTCTTTAATTCACGGGGATAGACCAGCTCGATGTGCATCTCCTTTTTCTCGCGCTGAACATGTACCATGACCGAGCGCTTGCTGCTTGTATTTTCAATCGCCCGCTTCAATCCATCTACATCGTTCACGGCCGTCTGATCGATCGAAACGATACGGTCCTTGGCCTGAATGCCCGCCCTCGCAGCAGCACCAGTTTGCAGAACCGATAAAACCTGTACGCCCTTTCCTTCCTCTGTATCCTGCACCGACAATCCGATTTTAGGTGCGGATTTTTCAAAGGGACTTGATCCATCACTTTTGAATAAAAAGACTTTTCGATTTTCGGCTCCGTCCATCATTATACGAGGCATTGCGAGCTCGAACTCCCGGAGTTCTCCTTCGGGCATATCTGGCATATTGGGCAGTCTGAATCCTTCCACGATTTTTGGTGCTTGAAGCTTGTCAAGCACGATCGTTGATTTCATCGACTTCTTACCGCGTGTCCAGGCAACAACAACTTTATCACCGGGCTGATGCGCTCCGATGATCTGGATCAATGATTCCGGTCCATCTACTTTTTGTCCGTCAACACTAACGATCCGATCCTCAGCAAGCAATCCTGCTTTTTCTGCCGGTGAACCCGACACCACTTCCTTCACTAACGCTCCGGTTTCAGATTTTTCGGTAGCTACGCCCAGGAATGCACGGCGATCGTTCTCGATACGGATATCACGACGCTCTTCGTTGGGTCCTTGTCCCATTCGAAACACTCGCACATCCATTTCCTTTCCACCTCGATCTCGGAACTCGTCCAGAGGCATTCCTTCGATCATGATCTTTTCTCCATCTACCTCCATTTTTATAGTGACAGAATCAGCGCGAATAATAGTCGTATCCTTAGAGCCATCGCTGGTTCTGAATGTATTCACCATCACCCTGCGCTCCACCTTACGTGTGCCGGGTGTAACCGTATCTGCTTGTCCGCCTGATTTCGTGGTGATGACAATTACACCATTCTTACCCTCCGTCCCATAAAGGGTCGTGGCTGAGTTGCCTTTCAACACATCAATAGAAGCAATCCGGTCGGGCGTAACGGAATTTATATCCGCCACTACTTTCCCATCCACCAAAACCAAGGGTTTTTCACCGTTGAATGAACCATTCCGGATGATCACCCGTGTTTCTGTTTTTTGCTCCACCGGTTTTTGAGCGGCTGCTGTTAACCCGAATACTAAGGAAGCGGTCAGAAAAAATGTCGAACGCATATAGCAGTTGTTTACATGAATAATGCAGCGAAACTAATGAGCGAGCAGGCATGCCTCACCCTATAAATTGTTAAAGAAATGATCTTAAAGTACTCGAATGGCCTCAATGACAGAAGCCAATTGAGTTACATCTTGGCCGCCTGCAGTAGCTAAACCAGGCTGACCACCGCCGCCACCTTTGATGATCGGAGCAATGGTTTCCTTGATGATCTTGCCGGCGTTCAGTCCGCCCGACTTCACCAATGCATCACTGATACCGATGGCAACAGATGCTTTTCCCTGTATCGAAGCAACCAATACCACCAAGCGATCCTCTCCACCTATTCGAAGATCATGGCATAATTTTTTCAACCCGTCTGCCGAAGAAACCTCTACCATCGACCCGATGAACGAGCGGCCCTTTTCAATGATCATTGATTTCTCCAACGCTGCAGCCATAACCTGCAATTGCTTTGCCTCCAACCCTTCCAATTGCTTTCTCGTCTGACTAAGATCTTCTTGCAACTGCTCGATGGCTTTGACCGGAGGCGTCGGGGTTTTCAATGCCTCCTTGACAGCACGCATCGTGCGCGTCTGTTCTTGCATCCAGTGGATCGCCGCGGTACCACAAACCGCTTCGACTCGACGAACACCGGCCGCAACCGCTGATTCGGAAACCAGCTTGAATAGTCCCAGTTCACCGGTCGATCCGACATGGGTTCCGCCGCACAACTCAACAGAATAATTCGGATCCATCACCACCACCCGTACCACGTCGCCGTATTTCTCACCGAACAAAGCCATCGCACCCAGTTTCAGGGCTTCTTCCTTGGGCATTGACTTGATCACGACGGGAATATTAGCCCGTATTTTTTGATTGACGATCTGCTCGATCTGCTCAACCTCTTCATCCGTCACTTTTGAAAAGTGCGAAAAGTCGAAACGTAATTGATCTGCATTGACCAGCGATCCTTTCTGCGCCACGTGTGCACCCAAGACCTGACGAAGGGCACTGTGCAACAAATGCGTAGCGGAATGGTGTACAGTTGTAAAAGCACGGAGCTCCGAGTTTACTTGAGCGATCAGTGAAATAGACGGATCGGTAGGAATTGCCGTCAGAAAATGAATGAACAGATCGTTGTCCTTCTTGGTATCGATCACCTCCCAGCGCTGATCGCCGCTGATGAGCCAACCCTGATCCCCAACCTGTCCGCCACTCTCCGCATAAAAAGGCGTTCTGTCGAGTACAACCTGATAGGCCGTTTTTCCTTTGGCGGTCACCTTTCGGTACTTGAGGATTTTAGCCGCGCAAGACAACTCCTCATATCCAACAAAAACAGCATTTCCCTCGGATAGCACCACCCAATCTTCCGCATCGATGGCACCGGCTGCCCGGCTGCGGTCCTTCTGCTGCTTCATCTCCAGCTCAAATCCATTTTCATCCACCTGCAGATGGTTCTCCTGTGCGATGAGACGAGTCAGATCGATCGGGAACCCGTAGGTGTCGTACAATTCAAATGCATCCTTACCAGCTACGGTTTTATTTTTTACGGATCCGATGATATCGTCCATCCGCTTCAATCCTTTTTCCAACGTACGCAGGAAAGACTCCTCTTCTTCCCGTACCACCTTACTCACAAAATCTACCTGCTGATGTAATTCAGGGAATACCTGTTCGAACTGAGTAGCCAATAAGGGTATCAATTGAGTCAGCAGCGGCTGATGATAATTCAGATAGGAATAGTAATAGCGGACAGCGCGACGAAGAATGCGGCGGATCACATAACCGGCACCTGTATTCGAAGGAAGCTGGCCGTCGGCGATCGTGAAACCGATCGCACGGATATGATCGGCGATCACCCGAAAAGCAACCGCCTGTCGGGTATCCGTTCCATCATAAGTGACACGGGTGATGGATTCAGTTGCTTTGATCGTACCGGAGAAAATATCCGTGTCGTAGTTCGACGCCTTGCCTTGCATCACGCGTACCAATCGCTCCAATCCCATGCCGGTATCCACATGCGTAGAAGGCAAAGGCTCAAGCGTCCCGTCTTTTTTTCGGTTGAACTGGATGAATACATTGTTCCAGATCTCGATCACCTGCGGGTGATCTTTATTCACCAGATCTCTTCCGGGCGTTTTCTTTCTTTCTTCTTCTGATCGACAATCGACGTGGATCTCGCTACAGGGACCGCAAGGGCCGGTATCGCCCATCTCCCAGAAATTATCTTTCTTATTACCGTAAACGATGTGCGCCTCCGGCATCAATTCCTTCCACTTGGCTAAGGCAACGGAGGATGCGGGAATGCCTTCTTTTGCATCACCTTCGAATACCGTTGCATACAAGCGATCCTTGGGGATCTTGTACACTTCGGTTAGCAACTCCCAGCTCCAGGAGATGGCTTCATTCTTGAAATAGTCGCCGAAGCTCCAGTTGCCCAGCATCTCGAACATCGTGTGGTGATAGGTATCGACGCCTACCTCTTCCAGATCATTATGCTTACCGCTCACGCGCAAACACTTCTGTGTATCCGCTACGCGTCGGTATTCCGGCACTTTGTTTCCCAGAAAGAAATCCTTGAACTGATTCATGCCCGCATTGGTGAACAGCAGCGTGGGATCGTTCTTCACCACGATCGGGGCGGAATGGACAATGGCATGTCCTTTCGACGCGAAAAAGTCTAAAAAAGCTTGTCGGATCTGAGCAGCAGTCATGGTCGTTTTAATTCCGGTTTACCGGGTATATTTGTCGACGCAAAGGTAAGCGAAACAAGGCTTTTCTTCCCTTGCGGATTCCCGGTCCATGAAGCGCATCAAATACATCTTCAATACCCAGACGCTTCAGTATGAAAAACTGGATACGCCACTCCGTGTGCGCCTGTTACGCCTGTTCGGTTTTCTGGCAGCTTCCTTGGTAACGGCCGGACTCATCGCCTTCGCAGCTTTTCGGTTCATCGGTTCCCCACAGGAAAAGATCTTGCAATCACAAAACCGCTACCTGCGCGATCAGTACGAGGATCTCGCGGAGAAACTGAACGAGATCGAGATCAAACTGGCCGATCTGGAAAAACGCGATAACGAGGTCTATCGTTCCATTTTTGAAGCGGATCCCATTCCCGACAGTGCCCGAGCTCAACTGGAGGCTGAAGCCCTGGAGATCGCCAAGATCCAGCGCATGGCCTCCGACCAATTAGTTCCCTCCATCCAAAAAACGCTTGAAGCACTATTGGCTCGAATGAAAACGCAGGAGCGATCCTATAAGGATGTTGAAGACCTCGTAAAGAATAAAGAAACCTTATTGGCCCATACGCCGGCCATTCAACCCGTACATAACCGCGACCTGAATCGGATCGCGAGCGGATTCGGATATCGGATCGATCCGATCTACAAGACCCCTAAACTGCATCAGGGACTTGATTTCACCGCCCCTCAGGGAACACCCATCTATGCTACCGCGAACGGTCGAGTCAGCCATGCCGGCAATAAAGGATCCGGTTACGGCAATCATGTGATCATCGATCATGGCTATGGATACCAAACGTTGTACGGACACATGGTTCGTGTGAAAGTAAGCGCCGGGAAGTCAGTGAAACGTGGCGAGGTTATCGGCTGGGTAGGAAACACCGGTAAATCAACCGGTCCGCATTGCCACTACGAAGTCATCAAGTTCAATCAACGCATCGATCCGGTATACTTTTTCTACAACGATCTGACGCCGGAACAATTTGACCGGTTGCTGAAACAAGCTGCCTCCAACAATCAAAGTTTGGACTAATCTAGGCTCACACATACTTTTCCACACCCGCGTTCCGTTACCACAGAAAAGGCCCTTCCCCCGATACCTTTACGGAGATAAAAATCGGATATGGCCAGACCCCTCACACAGATCACCTTTTCATTCGGAGACGAGGATACCTTGATCTCGCCACCTCCGGTTACCAAACTGAAGGCGGTTCGACCCAAGAAGCCGGCTCCTGTTCAGGTGATACAGGAAGAACGCATCGACATGAACAGTCCCCGTTTGGGCATACAACAAACTGCATCGACCGGAAAAAGAGGTCGTCGCTCCCTGCAGGAAAATGCAGCCAACGTCGACCGCATTGAAATCCCCGCCGACGAAGAGCTGTTCAAAAAACAATACTATTCCATCGGAGAAGTGGCTCGCATGTTCTGCGAAAAGCAATCCCTGATCCGCTACTGGGCCACCGAATTTGATGTGCTACAGCCAAGAAAAAATCGCAAAGGGGATCGTTTCTTCCGACCAGTCGATGTCAAAAATCTGGTCCTCATTTACGACCTGTTACGCCGTCGCAAGTTCACCATCGATGGCGCCCGTGACTTTTTGAAAAAAGGTGATAAGGCCGAACAACGCATGGCCGCGATCCAGTCCCTCAAACAGATCCGCCAATTCTTTCTTGAAATGAAGGCTACCCTTTGAGTAAACCGACAGTCGGACTTGTCATTGAATTCTATTTAACCTGCGTGGATGATCGTAAAGATCGATTAAGAAGAGCCGGTTTTGTATTTTAGCTTTTAGTATGAATACCTTTTTGAAGTCGATACTCGTTTGCAACCTACTCCTGATCATGATTGGAAGTCAGGCACAACCATTTGATACATTTTCAGAAGGTCAGGGCGAAAAAACGATCAAAGGACATTTTACCCGTAAGCTATTGGAGACCGACACGGCCTTCACATGGTATGCCTCGACTTATAAAAATTACAAGGCCCGTCCGGATGCGCTGGAAAACATCCTAAAGCAAAAGGATTCCATTGAGATAGTAGCTTTT
>CANGZN010000048.1 GCA_947458625.1 Chitinophagaceae bacterium | reverse complement strand
TGGCGACCCTATCTCATGGGGCCTGCAGAACCGCTGATCGCACGGGTGCGGGATCAGTATCGAATGGAAGTTTGGTTGCGTTTACCAAGAGCCTCCACCGGCTGGAATAAAGCTAAGCTACAGATCCAACAGGCGGTCGATCAAATCCGACAGATAAAAGCTATCGCACGGGTGGATGTTATACTGGATGTCGATCCGGTCAGCTAAAAAAAACCCGGAAGATCATTCCGGGTTTGTGAGTCATTTAGGATTTGTTTCGGCCGGTGGTGTACCGGGTGTTGGCGGCGTTGTTTTTTTGTATTTAGCCTCGATGTTGTTCAGTGCCATCAGCATCACTTCGGTGATGATTCCGTCACGGTCGAATTCATTCGTAACACCTGTGAATTCCTGATTGTAACTGTTGTATCGTTTCTGTTGTTCCAGATCGGCCCGCAATGCTTTCCCGATCCGATCCGCTAATGCTGTTTTATTCGCTTTGAATGCGGCCTCCAGCATCAACAAGCCGGTTTGATTGTGTTGGTTGTCGCGGCTCGTCATGGCATACGGCATATTGACATCTTTCATGCCCTGATCGATCATGTCGAGTAGTTTGCCAGCCTCTTCCACTTTGCCGGCATCAGCCAAATTACCGGCTGTTTCGGCATAGGTAGATCGGATGTGCAGCAAATGGCGACGGTTTTCTTCATCAAAGTATACCCCCGGTGTTTCCGCTCCTGCTAAGCGATAGCGTTTAGTCAGCGCTTCGTAGGTGAATGGGAGATTCATGTTGCTGATGCCACTTCCCCATAAACGTCCGGCTCGCATGCTGTTCTCCAATTCCCAGGCGCTGTAGTTGAATCGGTTATCGACCGGAGTCAATTGATAAACCAATCCGTTTTTACGGAAATAAGGACCCCATCCGAATTTGCTATAGGGTGAAGTGAAGCAGATCGGACGTTTCCATTTGGTTGTAGCAACTGTACTCAGGATGGTGAGGTCGCTTCGGCTGAGTGCCACCCTTTCTTCCGGTAAGGTGAATTTGACTTCGCTTAGGATGCTGTCCTCTGGATTTACCCATCCAGACTTACGTACTAACTCTTTATCTACCGGGATGGATAGATTGCGTGTTGGCATCACGGGTTGGGGTACACCTCGACTGTTGTCCATTTTCCCGGGATCATCTGTAGCTACATAGAGTCGCAGGATGTCTTCCAGGAAATAATACTGGGAATTGGAAATTTCCGGACGTGGTGCATAATCGACCATATACAGATTCAGTCCGGCCAGTTGATCGGGTCGGTAGATCACATCAATCGAATCCGAATCATTTGCTTTGTATCGAAGCTGATTGATATAATAATCGCTCTGTAGAAGGCTGGTGTTGATCACACGCACATCGGGTCGAACACCTTCAACTTCTTGGGCATACCAAAGTGAATAGGTGTCATTGTCACCAAAGGTGAAGAGGATGGTGTTGGGCGGACAGCTCTCGAGATAATCCCTCCCTAAGTCTGGTGCCGTTGTTTTTTTGCTACGGTCATGGTCATCCCATTCCTGTTGTACCATTAAGGCTGGCACGCAGAGTCCCAATACTGTTGCAATTGCCGCTGCGGGCACCAGCTTTGTTCCATTGCCGGATACGAGTCTGCTGAGGAAAACACCGGCAGTGGTAGCGGCTACGAAGATGGCAGCGCCGATAGCACCCATCAACAGGGCGGTTTTACCCGGACCCGGGAAACAACTCATGAAAATGACTAGGAAACTCAAGGTTGCCCCGTTAACCAATACTGGTTTGAGTGATTGCTGAATTTGTTGGCTGCGCGCTATCTGTACTATCGCTACGATCGACAAACCGATCCAGATGGCAAATGCATAGAAAGATCCGACGTATGCATAGTCACGTTCACGCGGTTGGTTGCCAGGCTGGTTCAGGTAGAGAACGATGGCTACGCCGGTGAAGAAGAACAATAAGAAGCTCACGATCCAGTCTTTCTTGCTATTCAGATACTGGTAAATGCAACCCAATATGCCCAACACGAAGGGGAGGAGATAGAGTTTGTTGTTGGCTTGATTCTTTTGCAGGCTCTGTGGCAATTGTGTTTGATCGCCCAATCGCTTGTCATCTGCGAATTTGATACCCGTGATCCAGTTGCCATCTCGGTAGTTACCCAGTCCTTGTACGTCGTTTTGCTTACCACTGAAATTCCAGAGGAAATAACGCATGTACATGAAACTCATTTGATAGCTGAAAAACCAGTTAAGGTTATCGCCAAAGGACGGCGCTTCAAATTTTTGTGTGCGTTGGTCCTGACCGAGTCCAAGCCAGCTGGCATAGAAATCGGCATGCCCTTGTTCGTTGTTGCTATCCCACATACGAGGGAATAACATTTTGGTTTCCGACTTATAGTTGTATTCTACACCACCGTCGTATTGGATGTATTTATCTCCTTGACGGGTATAGCGCATGGGATTTTTAGTGTAGGGATCGTTTTCATCAATGTCCTCTTTGGTGACGGCGAAATGCGGTCCATAGATCAAGGGAGCGCTGCCGTATTGTTCACGACCGAGGTATTCTACCAGGCTGATCGGGTTGTCGACATTGTTCATGTCGATCGGCGGATTGGCATTCGATCGGATCAGGGTCGTGAAGTACATGAAATAACCCAGCATCATGAAAGCGAAGCACCAGAGGCCCAATTTAAGTGAGGCCAATGCACTGGAACGGATTCTCATGCCGATAAATACCGCAAGGGCGATCACAACGATCAGGGATAGAAAATTCCATCCTTCTCCCGGCGCGATGATAAATGGAAGGAGTGTGAGGAAGAGAAAAGCGATGAACCAACCGATCATTTTATTGCGGGTGAAGGAACTTGATTGAAAGCCCAGCGCCCAAACGATCAGTGCGGCCAATAAGAGGAAGTAAACAGCAAAGCCACTGAAGAAAGGCATGCTCAGGTCGTTGACGAAGAACACATCGAATAATCCGGCTGCCTTCATGGAATACTGGATCACGCCTACTTGCACCAGTCCGGTGATCGCACAACCGATCAGGAATGCATAAATCGCACCTTTCATAGTGAAGGGGAAGCGACGATAGTAATATACCATCACGATAGCGGGGATGGTAAGTAGGTTCAGCAGGTGAACACCGATTGAAAGTCCCATCATGAAGAAAAGTAACACGATCCAACGATCACTCTGCATACGCGCTTGCGCGTCGTTGCCGGCGCGTTCATCCGCCTGTTCCCATTTTAGGATGGCCCAAAATACAAGGGCTGTAAAGAACGAGGACAGCGCGTACACTTCACCTTCCACGGCGCTGTACCAGAAAGAATCGCTGAAGGTGTAGGCGAGTGCACCAACGGCACCTGCGCCGAGAACGGTCCACCAATGACCGGCCTCGATCTCATATTGTTGATTGCGCACCAATCTGCCTGCGAAGTGCGTGATGGTCCAAAAAAGGAAGAGGATGGTACCGGCACTGGCTAATGCACTCATGAAGTTGACGGCGCTGGCAATGGTTTCCGGACGATCGCCGAACAGGATAATAAAAAAACGACCCAGCAAGGTGAACAGCGGTGCGCCCGGTGGGTGGGGGAGTTCAAGTTTCGCGGCACAGGATACAAATTCACCGCAGTCCCACAGACTGCCTCTGGCCTCACGGGTAAGGTAGTATGTTATCAGGGCGATGGAAAATACGATCCAGCCGGTGAGGTTATTCGCTTTTTTGAATGTCATACACTGTATGGGTTAGAATTTTATATCGGCCTAGGCCGTAGACAGGTTCACAAAAATAACGGGCTTGGGTGAGAACTTCTCTGTTAAAAAAAAGGCAATCCGGCCGGGAATTTATCCAAAAACGATCCGCACGGTTTGGTAGGCCAATTGGCTTTGTTGGCTATTTTCAACATAGCCTTTTAGTCCGAATAATCCGGCTGCATTACCCTTGTTGATGGCGATCTCCAGGAAGCCTGCACTGTTGAAAAGGGCCAGTTTGCTTGCTTGCGCCACATCTGCATAGCTGTTACTGATCCGGTCGATGGTTTCATCTCTTCTGAAATGGATACGAAACGACCGGCCATTGCGTTGCTCTTCAAAAAGTTCTTTTCGGATGTTGACCACAATGTTCTCAAAACTGTCGATGAAAATGATCTGACCTTCAATGTAATCAGCATGTATACTCGGTCGAAGGGGATGTTTCTCCAGGTAGTTCACGTCGGGTTGGCCGATCGACAGAATGGAGGTTCCATCAACCAGCTGCTGCACGGCTTTTCCCATCATCGCGGCGATCTCGATCGTATTGGGTGTTATTCCTTCGGGTATGGGCAAGCCCATGACGATCTCCGGCCGTTCGCCCAGCATCATTGTTAGTAATCCGTTATCGGAACATAGATAATATTGCTGCTGGTGGTAGGCAAGGAGCAATTGTTTTAATCGTTGTTCATAGAGGTTGACCAACAGCAGGTGGAAACTAAATTCAGGAAAATGTTGGGTAGCGGTACCACAAACGTAGGCGGCCTGTGTGTAGTTGAAAGGAGGTATTTGATGGGTAATGTCGATGAGCTGAAAATCAGGATTGATCTTCAACAGTGTCGCCTTGATGGCACCCACCAGGTAGTCGGGTTGACCAATATCTGAGCTAAGCGTGATCAGTGGCGCGCGCATCAGGGCTTATTTGATCAGTTCACCGTTTTTAAAGAAAAATCGGTGTGTGAGACGATCCGTCCAGGCAGGAAAGAATTTATTCATGAACACGGCCCGTTTGCCGGTGAAGGTAAGTACCAGTGTGCGTTTTTTCTGCCCCATCGACTGAATGATGTGTTGAGCACAGGTGTCGGCCGACATCATTTTTGATTCGTCCATCGGCGTTTCTCCCTGTTGCTGACCTTCTTTATTCAAAGCTACCTGACGAATGTTGGAGGCCGTAAAACCCGGACAAACCCACATCACATGAACTTGATCGAGTAATTCTGTACGCAAGGCTTCCATCCATCCCTGCAAAGCGAATTTACTGGCAGAATATCCGCTTCTTCCGGGTAACCCTCTGTACCCTGCGATGGAGGAAATACCCACTACCGTCCCGTTTGTTTTTAAAAGTGATGGGAGGGCGTATTTGGTGCAATACACGCTGCCATAGAAGTTGATGTCCATCACTTGACGGATCACATCCAGGTCAACATCTTCAAACATGGCCCGCATGGAAATACCTGCGTTGTTGATCAGCGCATCGATTCGCCCGAATGAGGAGATGGTTCGTTCGATGAACAGACGGCAATCATTTTCTTTGCTGACATCAGCGGTTAGCGTCAGGAGTGATGCATCCGGGTGTTGTATTTGAAGTTGATAGAGTTTATCAGCATTTCGCCCGCAGGTAGCAACCCGGGCACCCAGTTGCAGGAATTGTTCTACAAGGGCCTTTCCGATGCCATCCGTACCGCCGGTGACGACGATCACTTTATCTTTCCAATCTGCCCGTTTAGCGGCAGCTAAAAGGGTACCTAAAGATGACAAGTACATCGATGATTTTTTACAAACCTACCTCAAATTATGCAGGGGATTCATTCGATTTCTTTTAGAAGTCTGACAAAAACTTTTGGGACATACGGTAGGGGACATTATTTTTGCACTCCCTAACGAAAACGGTCGATCTCGTAGCTCAGTTGGTAGAGCAATACACTTTTAATGTATGGGCCCTGGGTTCGAGTCCCAGCGGGATCACAACCAAAAACCCCTCAATCGAGGGGTTTTCTTATTGGTGTACTTTCTTGATCTTATCGGGACAGTTCAGTTGCCATTTTCCCTAGTATATCGGTCTGAAGCATCTGATCGGCTAGACGGATCATGTTGCAAAAGGCCAGCGATCCGGAAATGCCATGACCCACGATTACGGGTTTACGAACGCCCAGCACGGGCGTACCTCCATAATTTTCAAAATGAAATCGATTGAGAAACGGGTGTTGTATGTCTTGGTGCTGCGCCATGTCGTAGAGCGACTCGGCCATTTTAAGTATGATGTTTCCAGTGAATCCCTCACAAACCATAACATCTGCTTTGTCGCTCATCAGGTCACGGCCTTCGATATTACCGATGAAATGAATGGAGGTGTTATCGCGCAGCAAAGGGTAGGTCGCCTGCGCAAGCAAATTGCCCTTTCCTTCCTCTTCACCCACATTCAAGAGGCCGACCTTTGGATGCTCAATCCCTAATATGTGACGGGCATAGACGGAGCCCATCACCGCGAATTGATTGAGGTGCTCGGGTTTGCAATCGGCATTTAGCCCTACATCCAAAATAAGTCCCGTGCCACCGCTCAACTTTGGCATGATGGTACCCATGGTGGGGCGGATCACACCTTCCAACGGTTGGATGCTGAAAAGCGACCCGACCAGCATCGCACCGGTATTACCGGCACTCAGAAAGGCATCAATATCTCCTGCAGCTAACGAACGAAAGCCGATGGCAAGAGAGGAATTCGGTTTCTCCTTGAGCGCACGTGTTGGATGCTCGTGCATGCCAATCACCTCAGTGGTGGCATGGTGTTGTATTCGGTCGGAGGGGATGTTCTGTTGCTCTAGTAAGGGTTCAATAACCTCGCTGTTGCCAAACAGATGCAACAGGGAAGGATCTTCGGTCTGGTCGAGGTAACGACGGATCCCGGCGATCACTTCGGCAGGGGCTTTATCGCCCCCCATCAGGTCAATTCCAATACGCAAGGGCATAAATGCAAAAATCCCGTTGCAGCCGATAGCCGTTCGCGGGATTCAAGTAGTTTGTTGGAATCAGAGTGCGCGCAGCGGAGCTTTTTCAGCCACCAGCTTGCCTTTGTAATAAAGTTTACCCTCATTTACGTGTGCACGATGGCGACGGTGTGTTTCACCGGTTGTGCCGTCTGTGCTCAGGGTAACCTCGCTGGCTTTATAATGCGTGCGGCGCTTGGCACTGCGTTGCTGACTGTGGCGTCGTTTAGGATTAGGCATACAATGGGTATTTCAAATTTTTATAATCAGTCGTCCAGACCTTTTTCTTTAAAACGTTCCAAACCTTTCCAGATGGGATTTTCAGCAGGCGCGGGCGGTGGTGTTTCCTCGCGGTTCAACCACTCACGGGCCTGAGGATTGCAATAAGGACCATCCATCTCCTCTAATCCGCAAGATTTTTGAATCGGCAGACTCAAGTTGATGAATTCGTAGATCCAGGCACTGACATCGATGTGACTTTCCGTGCGGCTGATGTAATACACATCCGGATCCTCTTCCTGTTCATTCATGACCTCAGGCTCCTCAACCATTTTCACGGTTATGGGAAATTCATCCCATAATTCGAGTGGCAGGTTGCTGTTGCACCGATCACAAGTGACTTCGAGCTGGCCCCCGATCTCAAAGTTGAGACGGAGAAAACCATTCTGCTTGTCGAGCGAAAGCTTGACCTTGGACCGGCATTTTCGGAAATCCGGTGTTTGGAATGCTTCAAAGAACGAGTCGTCTATCTCAAATTCAAATACATGAACTCCGGGTTTCAGACCCACAAATGCGATCTGGAAATCTTTCCTTCGGCTCATGACTCTTCAAATGAGTGTGCAAAGGTAGTGAATAGTTTCAAAAGAATCGCTAGTCTTTTCGGTTATTTTTGACAGCAAACCATTCTGTATCTTGTTGATAATGAATACTTTTCGTTGATGAAGACCTGGCTGTCCCGTTTCTATGCTCACCTGATGAAGCAATGGAGCTGGTGGGTGTTGATCCCGCTGGCGCTTTTAATCCGGGCACTTGTTTATTTCCCGGATCAGGTGGAGGTCTATTACAGCACTCGTTTCTTCCCGGCTTTTTCAGCGGTTCAGCGATTCCTCTTTGGTTGGTTGCCCATCAGTGTCGGAGATCTCCTGTATGCTTTTTTGCTCTTGGCCTTGATCTATCAAATCGCTCAATTGGTATACGGATTGATTCGTAAAAGATCTACTCGAAAAGTACTCGCTGAGTTGTCGCAACGGATCATATTCCTGCTTTTGTTAGCCTATGTCGGGTTTAATATTTGTTGGGGATTGAATTACAGCCGTCCCTCGCTTTCAACAAAAATGGGTTTGACCATCCAAACTCCAGAAGCGGCTGAATTGGATACACTGGCGGTAGATTTATTGGCTCGTTTGGAGGAGTATGCTCCGCTTTCAACACCCGCTCAACGCGACTCATTCAATCGTAAAAAGCGCTTATTTCAGACTGCGGCAGATGGGTACAGAAACTACAAGGGAGGCAAAATCGCTGTTTCTTATACTCGATCATCCATCAAGCCCTCGCTCTATAGCTATCCGGGTAATTACCTGGGCTTTCAAGGATATTACAACCCCTTTAGTGGGGAGGCGCAAGTCAATACTACGATTCCTCGTTTTTTAGAGCCCTTTGTGACGGCGCATGAGATCGCTCACCAGCTTGGATACGCACGGGAACAGGAGGCCAATTTTATTGCTGTTCTGGTATGTGATCAGTCGGCCGAGCCCGCTTTTCGTTATTCCATGTATCTCGATCTGTTCCTATACACGTTGGGTGAGATTGCTATCCAAGATACAGCTCAGGCCAAGCGATACAAACAGCAGGCCCCTCAACAGGTGCAGGATGATATCGCTGCTTATGGAAAATTCATCCGACAGCACCGAAATCCGATTGAGCGTGGCATCATGTGGCTTTATGGTGAGTTTTTGCGTGCCAATAATCAGCCCAATGGCAAATTCACTTACAACGAGGTTGTTTCCTGGGTGATCGCGTATCGACGTACTTTTGGGAGAACTTCGTTGATATGACGACCCCTCAAAAGATCGGAGCATTCCTGTTATCGTTGATCATTCCCTTGGCCGTGGGAGGCATCAGCGGTTATTTTACGGTATCGGCCATTCCCGGTTGGTATCAGACCATTCAAAAGCCTTCGTGGAATCCGCCGAACTGGGTTTTCGGTCCGGTGTGGACAACCCTCTATGCACTGATGGGCATTGCCATGTATTTGATCTGGACACAACCCCGTTCCGAACAACGTCAGCGAGCGTTGCATTTAAATGCGGCGCAACTGATCTTAAACTTTTTCTGGTCGCTGATCTTTTTCAACCTGCATGCCATCGTGTGGGCGTTGATCGAGATCATTATTCTTTGGGTGCTGATCGTGCGGACCATGTTCGCGTTTGACCGCGTTTATAAGCCCGCGGCTTGGTTGCTGCTGCCCTATATCGTATGGGTCACCTTCGCTACAATCCTGAACGGTACGATCTGGTGGTTGAACTGATCAGAATTTATTCTTCCACATCATGGATTCAACGGGTCGATCTGGCTGGTTGCTGTATTTAGCATTGTTCTTGTTCTGATAGGCAGTGAGGATCTCGCCTTCCACCGGAAAATAGATGAGTTGGCCGATGGGCATTCCTTTGTAAATCCGAACGGGTTGCTTTACGGATATTTCCAGCGTCCAGTTGCCACAAAACCCTACATCTCCTTTACCCGCGGTAGCATGTATATCGATGCCCAGACGTCCGGTAGATGATTTTCCTTCCAGAAAAGGAACATGCGCATGTGTCTCGGTGTACTCTTCTGTTACACCTAAATAGAACACCTCCGGTTGGAGTACATACCCTCCGTCGGGGATCTCAAAATACTCGATGGTATTGTGTTTTTTCGCATCCAACTCAGCATCCACATAGGTTGCCAAGGTTTTACCGAGGTGAACATCGTATGAATTCGAACCCAAACATTGAGGGCGATAAGGGCGGATCAGGATCGTGCCTTTTTCAATTTCTTGCAGGATGCGGGAATCTGATAATATCATGGGGGAGTTTCCGTTAATTCGTGGTGCCGAATATCCGACCGGAAAAAGGATTTGGACAGAAACATGCCCGTTTTTTTTCAACATCAGGAATCAAATACCCCGCTGATCCTTTGGGAGGCTCTGGAAGACGAGTCTTTTTTTAGGGAAGCCTTGCCCTCCACTGTTCTTGATTCCATGCCCACACATGCGGAGAAGAGAAAGCAATACCTATCGGGCCGATTTTTACTTCAGCAGCTGGATCCCCACTTTCCGTATGAGCAGCTCCGGGTTGCCACTGGGGGCAGACCTTATCTGGCCGATTCAAGCGCTCATTTTTCTATTTCTCATGCCGGAACCTATATCGCGGCCATCCTTGATCCATCTAACAAAGTGGGAGTCGATGTCGAACAAATAACCGAAAGAGCGCATCGCGTTCGGAGAAAATTTCTCGCGCCGGTGGAGGAAGAGATATTAAAATCTTTTTTGTTTTCCCCCAATGAGGAGGATGTTAGCCATGCATATACCCTTGCCTGGTCTGTCAAGGAAACAGCCTTCAAGGCACTGCATCAATCGGGGGTGGATTTTATTCGGGACCTGCCCATCGAGCAGATGGATGCAGTAGCAGGTGGCTGGTCGATAAAAATAGGCGGGAAGGGGATGGGTATGAATGTGGCTGCAAGGTTTATAGGAAATATCTGTCTATGCTGGGCGGTCAAGGAGTAGAAGGTAGAAAGTAGAAGGTAGAAAGTTTAAATCGTCTCATCTCTCATCCCTCAACTAAATCTTCCCCGTCTCCCAATAAATTCAGATCAACATCGCTGCCCGATATGCCTTCGATGGATCCGCGGATATGGGCGGCATTGAGCAGTACTTTTTCCAATTGTTTTTCGCGTTGCTTCCATAGTTTTTCCATGGCGTCTCGTTCTTTCTGGATCGATAGGCGCATGGATAAAAAACCTTCTCGGATGGCCTGCCACTGTTCAGCGAATTCGCGGCTGTTCAGATAGTCGTACAGCAAATGCATTTTGTCGCCTTTATTCTCTTGGCTTTTGGTTGCATTGTAGATACGGATCACTGCTTCACGAAGCAATTGTACCACGGCCTTCACATCCTGGAAGGTGCAGATCCAGACGCCTTCTTTTTGGCCGAAGCTGCTCATGTCTTTGGGAAGCGCTTGGGTGACGATCACGGCTACTTCTGCGCCCTGACTGCGCATATCACTTTTTATCTTTTCAATCCATTCCACGGAAAAGTCTTTGGTGCGCTTACTCTCATATATGATCTTGCCACAGTCCTGCCCAAATGGATTCCGTACGGTCTGTATACAATCGGCTCCGCGAACGCCTTTGCCCACTTCGTCGATCTGGTCGAATGGGAAAGCAGTTCTAAGCATTTCTTCGAGAAGAAGTTCTTGTGCCTCACCTTGTGATTGCATGCTGCCCTGTTCGGCTTTGCGTTTCATCTCTTCAGCCAGCTTCCGCTGGGTTTCCAACTGTTCTTTCATCTCCTTTAATTTCAGCTGGAATTCTGTTTCCAGCGTAGAGATCCGTTGATCTTCCTGCTTTCGGATCTCGGCGGATAATGATTCACGCTCGGCCAGTAATCTTTGTTGTAAGGTGATCTCGAGTTCCTCTTCTTTAGCCTTTAGTTCTTGTTCCTTTTGTAGATATTTCAGTTGCTGTTCACGGGCTGCTTTTAGTTTTTCTTCATTCTGTATGTTGGCAGCCGTGAGGGATTGTAACTGTAGCTCGTAATCATTTTGGAGTTGCAGCCGTAATTGGTTCTCTACTTGGTCTCGAACCTGTGCTTTTTCTTTCTCTAATTGAGACTGGAATTCGGCGGTCTTCTGCTTTTGCCACTCTACGACCTTGGCCCTGGTTTCTTTTTCAACTTCCTCACGGATCGCATCACCGGGGGCGAAGGAGTGCTGGCAATTTGGACAACGGATCTCGGTGGACATAGAAGGACTTTGAACAAATGTACCAAACCCAACCGGCAACTCTGACCGCTACACACTGAACAAAAAACCCGACACGATGTGTCGGGTTTTTATGTGCCCCGGATCGGAGTTGAACCGATACGGCCCTTGCGGGCCACAGGATTTTAAGTCCTGCGTGTCTACCAATTTCACCACCAGGGCGGGTTCGCCTGCAGCAGGCAGGGGGCGGACAAAAAAAATCCTCCGCCGTAGGCAAGAGGATC
>CANGZN010000047.1 GCA_947458625.1 Chitinophagaceae bacterium | reverse complement strand
TCCACGTTTCTGCGAACCGGCAAGCAATGCATGACCTTTGCATTATGGGTGGTCAGAAGATGCTTATTCGTCAACATCCAACTCGGGTCACTTTCATAGATCTTGCCATAGTCGTTGTAGGTGCTCCAGTTCTTTACATAAACATAATCAGCATCTTGAAGCGCTGCTTTTTGATCATGAAGGATCGTGGCCCCTTTTGTAAAGGTTTCTGCCAATTCGTAACCTTCGGGATGGACGATGGTAAAATCGCATCCGTCCCAATGGGTCATCCATTGAGAGAAACTGTTAGCCACACATTGAGGAAGTGGTTTTACATGTGGCGCCCAGGTTAACACCACCTTCGGTTTTTTTGTCTCTTTCCAGGTTTCTTGAATGGTGATCAGATCTGCAAAACTTTGTAAGGGGTGGAGGGTGGCACTTTCAAGGCTTACAACCGGGATTCCGGCATACTTGATAAGTTGATTGATGAACAGCTCACTATAGTCATCCTCTCTGTTTTTTAACGAGGGGAACGTGCGGATCGCCAGCACATCAAAGTATAAACTGAGCACAGGAGCTGCGTCTTTTATATGCTCAACCGTGCTTCCGCTCATGATCGCTTCTTCTTCGAACTCCAGCGCCCATCCTTCTTGACCCACGTTGAATACGATCGCTTCCATACCGAGGTTCTGGGCAGCTACTTGTGTGCTGAGCCGGGTACGCAAACTGGGATTGAGAAACAGCAATCCGATACGCTTCCCTTTTCCGAGCGCTTGGTCTGAAATAGGGGCTGCCTTGTACTGCAAGGCCTTTTTTACAAGTCCATCCAGGTCGGATACGTCTTTTACGGATATGAAATTTTTCATGAGGCGGATTGAATTTCTTGAATGGAGTCCCGGAGATCCTGAAGAAATCGGTCCGCATCACTACGGCTCAGGGCAAGTGAAGGAAGTAGCCGAACCACTCGGGGTTTTGCTTCTCCGGTGAATATGTGTTTTTGGAAGAGCAGGTGCTGCCGTAACGTGGAAAGCGTTTCCGGATAATCGAATCCGATCATCAGCCCGTATCCGCGAACATCACTCAGTTCAGGAATGGCTCGTATCGAAGTTTGCAGATGATCTCCTATAAGGGCAGCGTTTTCGATGAGTTTCTCTGACTCAATCACTTCGAGTACCGCCAAGGCGGCCGCACAAGCAAGGTGGTTTCCACCGAAGGTGGTACCCAGTTGAAAATGTTTGGGTTTGATGTGCGGTGCGATCGAAATGCCGGCAATGGGAAATCCATTACCCATGCCTTTTGCCATCGTATAGATGTCTGCCGGCACACCGGCGTGATCATGACTGTAGAATTTTCCACTTCGTCCGTATCCGCACTGAACACTGTCTGCAACATATACGGCTCCATACTGATCACAACAGCTTCGAATCGATTGAAGGAATTCGTTGGAGGCTACGCGAATGCCACCAACACCCTGTATGCCCTCTACGATCACCGCCGCGATCTTGTCGCCCTCTTTTTTGAAATGATCTTCGAGTGCTCCGATGTCATTGAATGGAAGGAAAGTCACATTCTCTGTTTCATTTACCGGAGCGATGTAGTTTTTGTTATCAGTAGCGGAGACGGCCAGCGAGGTCCGACCATGAAAAGCGCCTTTGAAAGCGATGATCTGTTTTCGACCGGTATGAAAACTGGCAAGCTTCAGCGCATTCTCATTCGCTTCGGCGCCGCTGTTGCATAGAAACAGCTGGTAATTGTTTTTTCCACTTACCTGACCTAGTTTTTTGGCCAGTTCCACCTGAAGCGGAATCTGTATCGAGTTAGAATAAAAAGAGATCTTATGGAGTTGTTCTTCGATGTGTTTGGTCCAATGCGAATGACCATGCCCGATACTGATTACGGCATGTCCGCCGTAAAGATCTAGGTATTCTTGTCCTTTCTCATCCCAAACAGAACTGCCCGAAGCACGTTCGATGGTAATGGGTTGAAGCGGGTATACGTCAAATAGTTTCATGATCAGAAATAGCTGGCTTTTAGATGAAGTCCGCTTGCTTCAGGCAGTCCAAACATCAGGTTCATGTTTTGTACAGCCTGACCGCTGGCGCCTTTCAGCAGATTATCGATCACCGTGTGCACCACCAACTTGCTTCCCACCTTTTCCAGCTGAACCAAGGCTTTATTGGTGTTGACCACTTGTTTCAAAAAGATCGACTCAGCCGAAACATGCGTAAAGGGATGCGTGTTGTAGTGGTCGAGGTATAGGTTGTTCAATGTTTCGACGGACAGATCACAATCGATCGTTGAGCTGATGAAAATGCCTCTGGTGAAATCACCCCGCCAGGGAACGAAGTTCAGTTCGAGTGATTCTTGTCCGGTGAGTTGAAGCAAGGATTCCCCGATCTCCTGTCCGTGTTGATGTTCCAGTGTTTTGTAGGCCTGAATGTTATTGGATCGCCAACTGAAATGAGTGGAGGCGCTTAGACTTTGTCCGGCTCCGGTACTGCCGGTGATGCCAGTGGTGTGAATGGAAGAAAGTTTGCCTGCTTTTGCCAGTGGTAATAAGCCGAGTTGGATGGCAGTAGCGAAGCAACCGGGATTGGCGACGAAGTGCGCATTTTTGATTCGGTCTCGATTCAGTTCCGGTAATCCATATACGAATGTCTGGGCCCGGAATTGATTTGATGCGTGGTGACGAAAGTCGGTGGTCAGGTCGATGATGCGTAAGGTGTCGGGGAGTTTTGTACGCTCTAGAAATGTGCGCGACTCGCCATGTCCCAGGCAGAGAAAAAGGACATCGATCGAATCAAGCGAAAGTGAATCGGTGAAGGTCATATCAGTTTCGCCGATCAGATCGGCGTGAACCGATTGCAGTGGTTTTCCGGACTGGCTGCGGCTATGCGCAAATGTGATAGCTGCATTCGGATGATTGATCAGTAGACGGATCAATTCGCCGCCGGTGTAGCCGGCAGCACCGAGAATGCCGACGTTAATTTTTTTCATCGACGGAGCGTTTGACGGATTCGTGGATAATAGTCTGCTGACCGGCGATCCGGCTGAAGCCGCGGACATCGTCTCCGGTAAAGCCTGCATTCATCTCCCCATATTTCCCGAATCGGCTGTTCATCAAGTCGTAAGGGCTTTCAATGCCGGTCACTTGAAACCGATACGGATTCAGTTGTACAAAAACGGATCCGCTCACTTGTTCCTGGGAATGGGATAAGAAAGCCTCTATATCCCGCATGACTGGATCGAGGATCTGTCCCTCATGCAGCCAATTGCCATAGAACAAGGCCAACTGATCTTTCCATTGCAGTTGCCATTTGGTGAGTACATGCTTTTCAAGTGCATGATGTGCTTTCAGGATGATCATCGGGGCGGCTGCTTCAAATCCGACTCTTCCTTTAATGCCGATGATGGTATCGCCGACGTGGATATCTCGTCCGATGCCGTATGGTCCGGCCAGTGTTTGCAGGAATTGAATGGCTTGGCTGGGGTGTTCGAATCGATTTTCGTTGACAGCGATCAGTTCGCCTTTCTCAAAATCCAATTGTACCGCATCACTTCCGGTTTTTGAAAGAGGAGTAGGCCAGGCCTCTTCAGGAAGCATGCCATTGGAGGAAAGCGTTTCTTTTCCGCCAACGCTGGTGCCCCAGAGTCCTTTATTGATCGAATAGGCAGCTTTGGTAAAATTCATCTGCACGCCTTTTGCTTTCAGGTATTCGATTTCAGCTTCGCGGCTGAGTTGTTGGTCGCGGATGGGCGTGAGAATGGGTACGCCCGGGATCTGGATATGAAAGATCATATCGAAGCGTACCTGATCGTTTCCGGCGCCTGTGCTGCCATGCGCAACGGCGTCGGCATTCAGTTCCTTCACATGATCCGCAATGCCCAGCGCCTGAATGAGTCGTTCAGCAGAAACGGAAAGAGGATAGGTATTGTTCTTTAATACATTTCCATAGATTAGGTAGCGAAGGATGCGGTCGTAGTAGGGGCGTATCGCGTTCAGTGTTTTATGCGAGGCCACTCCGAGCGTATGGGCATGTGCTTCTATCTGTTGCAGTTCTTCATCGGAAAACCCACCGGTGTTGACTAAAATGCTATGTACTTCATAGCCCAGGTCATCGCGTAAATATTTGACGCAATAGGAAGTGTCTAGTCCACCACTGAATCCGAGAACGATCTTTTTGCTCATGGTTTGGCAGGTGAATTTTTTTCTTTGAATGATTTGAGAATCGGGCGCAGCAGTTTCCATTGTTTGAACCGAAGCAATCGTTCAAAACCCGTTTTATTCTCTTCGAAGAATTGTTTGGTTTCGGCCGGTTCGTAGTGATCGGTCGGATCATAGAGCATAGCGGTACACATGCAGTTCTTTCTATCCTTGCTCATTAGGATCTCATAATTGACGCAGCTTTTACATCCGGCCCAGAATGCTTCATCCTGTGTTAGCTCCGAATAGGTTACCGGCTCGTAGCCAAGTTCGCTGTTGATTTTCATCACGGCCAAACCGGTCGTGAGGCCGAAAATCTTGGCATGCGGATATTTTTCCCGAGAGAGTTCAAAGATTCGTTTCTTGATGGCTTTGGCTACGCCGCTTTTTCGATAGGCGGGTGAAACGATCAATCCGCTGTTCGCCACGTACTCGCCATGCCCCCAGGTTTCTATATAGCAAAAACCTACCCACTCTCCTTGAGAGCTGTGTGCGATCACGGCCTTGCCTTCATCGATTTTGGTTTGTATGTAGTCTGGACTACGTTTCGCGATGCCTGTACCCCGCGCGGCAGCAGAGGCAGCCATCTCGTCAGTGATCGTAGTGGCGAATTTTTTATCGGTCGGCTCGGCAATCCGAATGATGAGGTCGGTAGAATTCAATGTCTTAAAAAAATTGAGGTCGGTTCACCAGTCCAAATAAATACTCGGGGGATGTTCACTGACAGGGACCAGGGTGAGGGGTTCGTCCTGTCAGCAACTACGGGTTCGTCGGGGACGACTGAACATGAAAACATCAAACCCAACGGAATAAACACCGCTGGTGATGGACCGATGAAAGGCCACTTGTTTGGTATGGGTGAGCAGGTTGGTCACCAGGTTTGAATCAGGGGGGACAAAAGTAAAAAGAATTACAACGGAATCGCCCTTGTTTTTTTGCGTTTGCTCACACTTGTTCGTGTTAGGCCTGCAGCAGAAACAGTACGGGGCGTTTATGCAGGTCGGGTTGCTGCTTTTTCCAATTCGAAATAGTTTTTGTCTGTATGAACTCCGTGGGAGCCGTGATGTCCGCGGCGATGCATAGCCGGGTACCGGGTTGCAGCAGTTGAAGCAATGCTTGCAGCAGGGCATTGTTCCGGTAGGGGGTTTCGATGAACAGCTGGGTTCGTTGATGTTTCAAGGAGTCCTGCTCCAGCGAGCGGATCGCCTGGTTCCGGGCACTTGCATCGATGGGCAGATAACCATGAAAGGTGAAAGACTGCCCGTTCATTCCACTTCCCATCAGCGCCAGTAAAATGGAACTCGGACCAACCAACGGTCGGACTAGCACCTGCATCTCCTGCGCAATAGCAACCAAGGCCTGGCCGGGATCGGCGATGCCCGGACAACCCGCTTCGCTGATGATACCGATAATCCGTTTCGATCGGATCGACTGGCGAAATGTTGTTTCAACACCCTCCCCATCCATACGATACCAGTTGAATGAATCGATGACGATCTCTTTACGCAAAGACTTCAGAAAGCGACGCGTCGTTCGTTCATTTTCGACAAACAGATCCTGGCATTGCTGAACGATCTCCAGAATATAGGCAGGAAGGGTTTGCGGAGCCGATTCATCGATCCACGTAGGAATCAGGTATACAACAGCGGTTTCACTCATGCCGTACGCTTGATCGATTGAATGCTGAGTGTAGCGGAGATGATTGCATACACGGGCGCGAAGGGAAGTAATACATGCATGGCCAGAAATACAAAGCCGGTTCCGATGGCCAATCCTTTATGCGCCTGTACAAAACGAAAACTTTGTGACCGATCATAGCCAACCCTTGCCAGGGAGTAGTCGAGCATCGACATCCCGAAATAATAACACTCCAATCCCAAGGCGATCAGAGGGGTGACCCATCCTACAACCGGTATCAGGGTGATGATGACAAGCGCAGCTAGGTATACGCTTTGCCAGCCGGCATTGCGCAATGCCAGACCCACACCTCGCACCGCATCTGCGCGAACGTCTTTCCATTGAAACCGATGTTCTTGTCCATCCACCAATACTTCGGTTTTTTCACTGACATAGGTGAACAGGGGTGATCCGATAATCAGGATCAGGTATTTGAACCAGGAGAAATAGATCAGTACCAACAGCAGTTGGAGCATCATTCCGTTCATCACGAACAGAAAGCTTAACCACTCACTTCTTTCTTGTTGTAGCCAGTCTGCCAGTCCCACCGTTTCCCCAATCCATTCCGTTACAGCATTGGCCGATTTGAAAAAGAAATTCATTCCCACCAGAAATAAGATGGCATAGACCACTCCGGGAATGATCATTTCTTTCAACAACCGGTGTTCGCGAGTGAACAAACGCGCTTGTTTCCAAGACCGTCCAACAACAATAAACTCTTGCAGCATGGTGTCAGTAAATATACGGATTTAGGTGAAGGATGAAGATTGAAGCCTGCCTGCCGGCAGGCAGGGATGAGGGATGAAAGTTGAGAAAACATGACGAGGGAGGTGGGCTTGAAGTTGTGGAAGAGAGCTGGAAAAGATAACTTCACCTGATGCAATTTGATATATTGAAATCACGAGGCGCCCGTGTTATTTTGGCGGCTTTACTGGGACTGCTTTTCTATTATGTCGATCCATTGCAATTAGGTCGATCTTCTTCGATCATTCTGTCGATAGCGATCACCATGATCGTACTTTGGGTGACGGAAGCCTTGTCGATGCCTGTAGTTGCATTGATACCACTTTTCCTTTTTCCGTTACTGAATATCCAACCGATTGATGAGGTTTCAAAGGCATATGCCAATCCGATTATTTATCTTTTTTTGGGTGGTTTTCTGTTAGGCAGAGCGATCGAAAAATGGGAATTGCATCGGCGCATTGCGTTGGGCATTATTCGGATGACCGGATCCAGCGGCGATCGGATCATTCTGGGCTTTATACTGTCAACGTCTTTCATCAGTCTCTGGCTTAGCAATACTGCCACCACCATGATGATGTTCCCTATTGCACTCTCCGTGATACAGGTCCTGAAGCAGAAAGAAAGACTCGAGGGGAACCTTCGGAATTTTTCCATCGCCCTGATGCTCGCCATTGCCTATGCCGCCAACCTGGGGGGTATCGGTACGATCATCGGTACGCCTCCCAATGTTGCTTATGTTGCCTATATAGAAAAAGAGATCCCGTCGATACAGATCGGATTCATGAACTGGATGATGCTCTGCATGCCATTGGGATTGTTGCTGGTGCTGACTTTGTATGTAGTGATGGTCAAGTGGCTGTATCCGAACCGGATCTGCTCCAGTCAAGTAATGGATGCTGTGATCGAGGAGGAGTGGCGCGCATTAGGGCCGATGACCGGTTCACAGAAGCGGGTACTTTGGATCTTTGGGGCCACTGTATTGCTTTGGATGGGTCGCGTCTTGATCAACCAGTGGCAGTCTTGGTTCACCCTGGACGATACCATCATTGCCTTGTTGGGCGGTTTCATGCTGTTTGTTTGTCCTGTTCATCCATCCGACAAGGAAATCGATCAACAGGCCGATCAACATTTATTGGAATGGTCCGACACCGAGAAGCTGGCCTGGGGGATTCTGCTTCTTTTTGGGGGCGGGATGGCGCTGGCCGGTGCATTGGAAAAAGCGGGATTGATCGCGGCCTTGGGGTCATGGTTGGCGACCTACGCGACCGGCGGATTTTGGTTGGTGCTGATCA
The DNA here is from genome assembly GCA_947458625.1 of Chitinophagaceae bacterium. Lineage (GTDB taxonomy): Bacteria > Bacteroidota > Bacteroidia > Chitinophagales > Chitinophagaceae > JJ008. The sequence goes on along the minus strand of CANGZN010000047.1, from coordinate 4,597 downwards.
TTACGACGATCTCGTTGTTTGTCAGCGAGGTCATGAGTAACGTGGCGCAGGTGATCGTCTTTGCACCGGTTGTCACGGCCCTGGCAAATGCACTGCAGATGGATCCGCTTTTGCTGGGTATACCGATGACCTTGGCGGCAAGTTGTGCCGGCATGTTGCCGATGGGTACACCGCCCAATGCGATCGTATTCGCGAGCGGACAACTTCGTTTACGTCACATGTTGCTGGTAGGGGGCGTGATGAACATCGTTTCGATCGTTCTGATCACACTGTTCAGTTGGTTCCTATTGCCGTTGTTTTTGCGGTAGATCAGAAGCGTGGACAATTCAGCTTCTTGGCATTCGGATCGGAAGGTCGTTGAATGTAGATCAACGAGATCTCCACGCCGCCACGTGTATTGGAGGCAGGCTTGAGGGCAGATGTATTCACATCATAGGAGGCACCTAGTTGAAGTCCTTTGAATTCCAATCCGAAATAAGGGATCGCGGCATCTTTCATGCGATACCAAGCTCCCAAAAAGACATTGACGGGATCGTCCTCATTTTGGTTCACATTGTAAGAGAAAGCCATACCACCAACGGTGTTGCTGGCTTTTGCCTGCATGCTGTGTATGGCAGACAGGTGCAGATAGTTGTATTGTCCGAGCGGAATCTTACCACCGGCTTGAATTGTTGTACGCGCATTCAGCAGATACTGTCCGCCCTGAAATGTTTCTTTAGGCCGGTTGATATGGTACATGGATGCACCCAGATAGAAACTGTTTCGTCCATCCGTGCTGCCGGTATATAAAATGCCTGCATTGAGATCGAAGTAGCTCAGACTGATCTGATTGCTGGAGAAGATCTCACTCGTCACGCCGGTAAAACCTAGCGGAGTCAGTTCATCTTCAAAATCTACTTTCGAAACATCCAGTCGTTTATTGATATAAATGCCTTGAAACCCGGCTCCGATCTGATGTTTTCCATCCTCATCCAATCCTTTGTGATAAGCGAATGAGAGTCCCGCATAATTCGTGACCAGCACGCCATCTCCTGCACGGTCGGTCAGTCCCAGTACACCGATCCCCATGTTGTCGATGTCGGAAAGTTTATTTTTCATGGCCGAGAAATCGACGGAAACCGTCTTGGTGACAAATGCGTTATTGATCGTCGGCCATTGGTTTCGGTAATTACCCGCTGCCCGAAAAACGCCATCGAATTTTCCGGTCAATGCCGGATTCAGGGTCATCGGGGACGCAAAAAATTGTGAGAAATTGGGATCCTGTGCCCATGCGGACGGCAGGGAAAATATCAGTACAAATGCAATGGTGAAAAGCCTCTTCATGGGTTTATGGTCCCTCTTTAACGGAAACGGGCAACCGAAATTGCCCGAAAGGGTGGAGGGAATAGGCAAATTACGGAAAACTGCGAATATGTTGAAAGGTGAAAATTCAACCCTATTGTTGTTTCTTCTCACCGAAAGCCAGATCTCCGGCATCACCCAGTCCGGGTACGATATAACTCTTGGCGGTCAGTTCTTCATCGATATCACCGCACCAGATAGTGGCTGTTGGATCTTCTCTTAACACCAGTTCGATACCTACCTGGCAGGCAATGGCGGTGACAATATGAACCTGACTCGGCTTTCCTTCCTCGCGAAGGAATTGGATGGTTTTGGCCAGCGACGCACCTGTTGCCAGCATGGGGTCGGCTAAGATCAGCACTCTGCCCTCCAAGGTGGGGCAAGAGAGATATTCCATCCGGATCTCAAAGCTACCGTCTGGGTGATGTTTACGATAGGCGGATACAAACGCATTGTCGGCTTTGTCGAAATAATTCAACAGCCCCTGATGCATGGGCAATCCGGCGCGAAGTATGGTGCCCAATACGGGCTGACTTTCCAGCATCCAATGTGTAGCCGTGCCCAATGGGGTGGTTACTTCCACTTGTTTGGCCGGCAGCTTCTTGCTGATCTCAAATCCGATCGCTTCAGCGATCCGCTCCAGGTTTCGCCGGAAACGCATTCGGTCCGATTGCACATTGACATCCCGCAACTCGGCGACCCAATTACTGACGAGCGAATGCTGCTGACTGAGGTTGATGACCATGATGGATACACTAATTTTGACAAATCTAATTGAAAATGCCATGATGTATCGAGTGTTGGGACTGATGAGCGGCAGTTCGCTGGACGGACTGGATTTGGCCTTGGTTGAATTTCAATCAGACGGTCCCAATTGGCATTATAAGATCGAGGCCGCTGACTGTTATCCATACCCGACATCCTGGAAAGAACGTTTGAGCCGGGCGACTGAGCTTCAGGCCATCGATTATCTGCAGCTGCATGTAGACTATGGACATCACCTCGGTGCATTAGTGAATCGTTTCATCGATGAAAAAGGATTGGCCTATCGAGTGGGGTTGATCGCTTCTCACGGCCACACTACTTTTCATAATCCCGCCTCCAAGCTAACAGCTCAATTGGGAGACGGTGCCGCACTGGCCGCTGCCACCAGACTACCGGTCGTTTCTGATCTCCGCTCCATGGATGTGGCGTTGGGCGGACAAGGGGCACCCATCGTTCCCATCGGTGAACGTTTACTTTTTCCGGGCCATCCGTATTTTCTGAACATCGGCGGCATTGCCAATGTCTCCATAGCATCAGATCCCTATCTGGCATTCGATGTTTGTCCCGCGAACCGCGTACTCAACGCCCTCGCCGAGCAAATGGGGCACTCGATGGATGAAGGCGGTGCCATCGCGCGAACAGGAGCGATCTGCCCGGAGCTGCTGGATCAACTCAATGCATTGGAATATTATCGTCGAACCGGTCCCAAATCACTTCCTAATCAATTCGGAACCGATATCATATTGCCCTTGTTGCTTCAAAGCAATACCAGCATACCCGACCTGCTTTGTACCTATGTCGAGCATATCGCTGTGCAGTTGCATCATGCATTTGCAACGAGTAAGCTTTCCATAGAGCCTGGTGAGATGATGATCACGGGTGGTGGTGCTTTCAATGAATTTCTGATCGAACGCATGCGCCATCATTTGCAACCCATCGGTATCACGCCCTTCGTTCCCGAAGCCGAACTGGTACAATTCAAGGAGGCGCTGATCATGGCTTTTATCGGCGTGCTTCGCTGGCGTCAGGAAAACACCGTGATCGCATCTGTAACGGGTGCATCAGCTCCCAGTGTTGGTGGAGCGCTTTGGATGGGTCAGGAGGCCTGATCAGAAAAATTTGAATCGGTCACCATCGAAAAGTCCCTTATCACTCAGTTTCACATGTGGGATCACCAGTAGGGCCATAAATGATAAAGTCATGAATGGCGCCCGTAATCCGGAGCCAAGTTCATCTTTGACAAATCGATCGAGTTGCGTGTATTGTTTGGCAATCTCAAATCCGTCGGAGGCACTCATCAACCCCGCAACCGGCAGGGCGAGAATATGATCGTGCCCTTCATTCACGGCACTGAGCCCACCATCGTTTTCGATTACTGCATTCACTGCCCGGCAGATCGATTCATCGTCGCAGCCAACCGCTACGATATTATGACTATCATGTGCAACCGACGACGCCAGGGCGCCTCGGGTGAGCCCGAAATTTTTAATGAAGGCAATTGCAGGCGGTGCGGTGTGATATCGATTCACTACCACGATCTTCAAAATATCTCTTGCTGTGTCAGATACCAGCTGGCCGTTCAGGATCGTTGGCTGTTCAAGAATAGGTTCTGTTATCAGTTGTCCGTCCAGCGCCCCGATCACCGGGTAGGTTGATAAGGGATGATCAGCGTTTGTTATAAGATCTGATTCCCGTATCGGGGTTGTATTGAATTGGTTGATGGGGTTGACTGGTGCCGGATCGATGTGCGTGACTCCGTTTGAAAAGACGATTTGTCCGTCGATATAAGTTTCTGTTACCTCAAACTGCGAAAGATCCTGCACTACAATGAGATCGGCGGGATCACCTTCACGTAATTGCCCAGCACGCATGGAATAATGTACAGCGGGATTGATACAGGCGGCCCGTAATACATGGAAAAGCGGAATTTCTTTTGCAATGGCTCGGGCACAGAGCTGGTTGATATGTCCCTCCAGCAAACTATCGGGATGTTTATCGTCACTGCAGAACATGATCTGTTCGGGATAGTCGCGCAAGAGCTCGATCAGTGCATCAAAGTTTTTTGCTGCACTTCCTTCTCGGATCAGGATCTTCATCCCGCGCTCGATTTTATCTTTTGCTTCTTCGTAGGTGAAACATTCATGATCAGTACTGATACCGGCATCAATATATCGTTGCGCTTCTTCTCCACGAAGTCCGGGAGCATGTCCATCTATCGGTTTACCCGCTGCTTTTGCTGTTTCTATCTTCTGTAATACTTCTTTATCCGCATACAACACGCCCGGGAAATTCATCATTTCGCTTAGGTAGTTCACTTCGGGCCTTGCCAGTAAAGCACGGACATCATCCACGGTGATCGTGGCACCGGCAGTTTCAAAAATCGTTGCGGGTACGCAGCTGGGCGCACCGAAATGAAATTTGAAGGGCACTTGGTTGCCATTCTCGATCATGAATTCCACTCCGGCCATGCCACAAACATTGGCGATCTCAT
>CANGZN010000046.1 GCA_947458625.1 Chitinophagaceae bacterium | reverse complement strand
GAAAACGAGTATGCAAACAATGCGACGGCTGTACATAGAAATTGGGAAGACATGTTGGCTGAATGGCGTTTGGTAAGACAATCAACCAATCTCCTGTTTGCTTCGTTTACGGATGAGCAGCTTCAATGCGTGGGTACCGCTAACAATCAACCTATCTCTTTGAATGCCCTGGGCTTCATAATTTTTGGGCATGCATTGCACCATTTGACCATTTTAAAGGAGCGGTATGGTATAAAGGGGCCTCTGTAAGAATATGACAGAAAGAATTTGTCGTGTTGAAGGGGGTGGGCCCTTAGGACTTTTCTAGATTTTGTTTACGGCCAATCATTCAAGTTTTGGAATTTCACCCTCTTTGGTATGCATCGCGATGGGTAGATGTTGATGGAAATGGCATCAAATGGTAAAATACTGTTCGGTTTCTACGTCCTGTTTTGATCGGGGGTAAAGGGGTAGTGCAGCTTTAAAATAAAATTTATTGTTGCTTGATGTAACATTTTCTACACAAATGCAACATATACTCTACTAAGAAACTGTTTGTTTGAAAAACCGTAACGAAAAGGAATTTTTAGCGCTCATCAGTGAGCATGAAGGCCTGATTCATAAAATATGTCATGTCTATGCTGCGGATGCGTTGGGAAAACAGGACCTTTTCCAAGAGATTGTCATTCAATTATGGAAATCCTTTGAGAGTTTTCGAAATGAATCCAAGATCAGTACTTGGATGTATCGGGTTGCGTTGAATACGGCGCTTACGGAGAAGCGAAAAAGTAGCAAAAAGGTTTCTCTTAGTTTCCCCAGCTCGTTTAAAGATGATAAGGCTCAAGAAAATGTTGTTGACGGCTATGAAGAAAACCTAAACATTTTGTACGGCGCCATTTCTAAGCTTACGGAGGTTGAAAAAGCCATTGTCATGTTATATCTCGACGACAAAGGTTATGGGGAGATGGAAGAGGTGCTGGGGATCAGTCAGGCTACGTTGCGGGTGAAAATGAACCGGGTAAAAGAAAAATTACGCCAGATCACTAAATCGAGTCAACATGGAACTTGAAAAGCTAAAAGAATTGTGGGATAATTCCAGCAACGCTTCATTGTCCATGAATGCGGAAGGCCTAAGTCAGATTCTAAACAATAGTGCAAGGGGCCCCATTGCCTCAATTAAGCGAAATCTAACGATAGAGGTGCTATTGGTGATTCTACTGTATGGTATTATCATCTGGCTGATCTCAAATCATGTTGATTCAACTATTTTATACTTTGATATCATCTTGCTTGTGGTTGCTGGCATACTTTTTCTTGTTTATGCATTCTATAAGTACAAACTACTTAACAAAATGGAATGCATGGCTTGTGAGGTCAAATCCAATCTCAATCTTCAATTGAATTCGTTGGAAAAGCTGGTTAAGCTCTATTTTAGGGTCGGCAACATCGGTATAATCTTAGTTTATCTGGTTGCTGGCACCATATCCTATATTGAGGCTTCGGGCGAAACAGTCCCCATCCCTCATTATGTAGAAATTCTCCTGTTTCTCGCTATAGGGGCTGTCTTGGTTGTAATAAATTATCATTTCAGCCGCTGGTACTTATTTAATCTTTACGGAAAGCACATTCAAAAATTAAAAAATATACTTTATGAAATGGATGAATCTGAAGTCAGGTAAGTTGCTGGTGGTTTTTGCGTTTGCGATTTGCTCGATGCAATCAAATGCACAGGGCGATAAAGCCAATGCCTTGCTTTGGGAAATTACTGGCAACGGGTTGCAGCAGCCCTCTTATCTTTTTGGGACGATTCATATGATCTGCAAAGAGGATTTTGTTTTTTCTGCGCTTGCGAAAGAAAAATTCAATGCAAGTAAACAAGTATATCTTGAACTAGACATGGATGATCCGCAACTGCAAGCGGTGATGATGGCTCAGATGCAACTGCCTGGCAAAGAAAGTTTAAAGAATAAGCTTGGTGGAGGCGATTTTAATAAGCTCGATTCATTTTTAAAAAAAGAATTGGGCATGAATCTTGCTATGTTCGACCGGTTTAAACCCATGATGGTGATGAGTTTGCTTGCTCAACGTTTGTTGTCTTGTGCGGAAATCGAATCTTATGAATTGAGCTTTGTAAAAATGGCGAGTGAACAGAATAAGGACTTGTTGGGGTTGGAGCGCATCGAAGATCAAGTGGCTGTATTTGATGCCATTCCAGATTCGCTGGAGATACGCTCGATCATGAATATGGTCAACCATTTTGAATCACAGCGAAACGAATTTTCCAATATGGCTGCACTTTATCGGGCACAGGATATAGAATCCCTGTATCAGTTAATGGCTACGTCTCCCGAGATGATGGGTAGTCAGGAGTTGCTGCTGGATCGCCGGAATCGGAATTGGATTCCAGTGATGGAGTCGGCGATGAAGCAGTCGTCTACTTTTTTTGCAGTGGGGGCGGGGCACTTGGCTGGGAGTCAGGGTGTGCTGGAGTTGCTTAGAAAGCAAGGCTATAAAGTGAAATCATTGTAACCGTATCGCTCATTGAATCTTCTATTCTATTTTTGATTTTGGAAGATCAAGTGTGAATAGGCAGTAGGACTTCATCTTACCCTTAAATTGCTCATATGAACCAATTTCTGACCGATTTCAAATCGCTGATAAAAAATCACTGGAAAGTGATTCTGCTGATCATCGCGATCCTATGGTTTTTCTCTTCTTATTCAGACATCAAGGCGGGTATCGCAGATGGATGGAATGGAGAATAACCGTACTCTATCAATATCTTTACGGATAATTTAGCAGTCGATGCGGCTTTTGATCATCCTATTATTGATGACTTGCAATTATTGTTTTGGGCAACAAAAAATTCTTTCGCCCAAAGCAGTGGCGTTCAAACCAACTATATTTCTTGCAGATACTAAAAAGTCAACCGGTTTTATCCGGCCGGATTTCATGAGCGTTCATCAAGGCTTCATGTGCCGTCAAGAATGGAAGTTTGAAAAGAGGACCGGATTGCCCCTCCGGCTCCGGTTGGGTTCACTGGAGTATGTGAACAAGATGGAAGGGAAGTGAAAAGCCGATGGCGAATCGACTGCTATTCAACAAGCGTTGTGCCTGAACTCTTCCAATCTCGAGAACTGGAAAAATGGTAAATGTCCTTTTTTCGCATATTATATAGGGGTGCTTATTTGCGGTTTGGGTTTAGCGAGTGGTGAAGTGGCTGGAAATTAGCCTACTCGAGCTTTACGGTTTGGAACGAAGGATTAAAATGCTTCCGACCTCCAAGGGTTCCTTGTTAGCAAGTATCGTTAGTTAGTCGGTTTGGACAATCGAATAAAAAAAGGGGGGTAATTTTTTGACAATATTGCTCAAAAGCTATCTTTAGAGCAGTTAATGCTAGCGATATGAAGAAAAATCTAAAGATTCCACCCATTGTTCAAGCGGGCGCCTGGTTGTTAAGCTTGATCGTTTTTATTGTCGGTTTTTGGCACACCCATTTAGGACTCAAGGAGATGCGGCCATTCAATTCTGAGTGGGGCGGGCTCGCCATTGCTGGAATCGTACTTTTATTATTGCTCATCACCTATTGGTTTGCGGTGAATGGCAAGAAGATGGCGCTCGTGTTTTATATCATGTGTGGCCTTGTCTTTTTTGTCTGCAACCTGAACTATTTCTATCCCTCATACATGGCACGTACGCTGATAAAGGAAGAAGCGTCGGCCTTGAAAGATACGATCGATCATTATCATGGTAAGGCAACCAGATTTTCGAACGAAAAGCTATCCATATATCAAAAAGTGACAGCTGCAGCCGATCAGGTCATATTTCAAATTAAATCAAATCATGGGTTCGGCGAGAAGGCCAGATCCGCACTGCAAGATTTCAATAGTCTCTCAGGTGAGAAAATCCCTCCTCCCAACGATGTTGTTTTGAATGATCAACAAATTGCTGACTGGGAAAATCAGATGTCAGAGGCGGTTGCCAGGTGGTTAATGGCAAATGCAGGCGAGGGTGTTCTCAAGGCGCTTGAATATTCAAGAGGCCTTGCGATCTTTGATTCCTTACAGCAATACACCAATCCGGTTTTAAAAGAAATCGCCATTGACGACACTCAAATTCCGATCGATTCCATTAGAGCCAATCCTAATGTGCTCATCATTAAATCAACCGTTGAGCGAATCAACAGTGGTGTGATCAGCATCAATGAAGGGAAGGGATACAAGGCACTTGAATCCCTTCCTAAGGAATTGTATCCAAATGCAAGCAGGCTTGGGGAAATTCAAAATACCTTTCAGACGATCGGGCGACGCTTATCTCAAATCAGCACCTGGGCGATTATCCTTCTTTGTCTTTTCATCGATCTTATAGTCCCGTTGGCAATTTATCTCCTGTTGCGCAAGCGGGGCGACGAGCCGGTGGACAAGTCCCTGACCGGTAAATTAAAACCCACAACTTTTTAAGAAAACAGTATAAACAACAGGCACAATGAGCATTGAATTGAACATAGAAGACGGAAATAAAAAGTCCCATCCTGAATCCTCCAAGGTACCGTCAAAAAAAGCATTTCTATCCGATTTGAACGTGCAAGAGATTGCGCGCGTTTTCACGGATTTCGGCAGACAAAATCGCGTGCTAGCCATCCCGATTGGATTCCCACAAGCAGGTAAATCGCTGCTTCTCTCCTCCCTGATGTACTATGCTCGAAAAGGAGAGGATACCCTATTCCGGACAAACCTGGTCAATGATTTTCCATTTGACAAAGGTCGATATGCCGCCGATCAGATGGTCGATTACTTTAATCAAGGTAAGCTGTATCAGTCCACGGAAAAGGGATCCCTTGATCTGATCGGGATCGATATTCAACCAGCCAAATCAAACTTGCCTACACTGAATTTGGCATTTTTGGATCTGGCCGGTGAGGATATAAAGGGGATTAAAACAAGCGAGGGTGCTGTTTTTACAGATAAGATCAACGCCGTGTTCAATGGGATTAAGATCGATAAGTCTCCCATCGTTTTTATCCTGATTACTCCATTTGAGCCCCCTCGAAAAGACAATGAATCAAGTCAAAATGCGCACGATCGTGAGGACGCTCTCCATTATGATTTTTTGAATTATATCAAGTTGAATCAGCCAGCATTGCTGACCAACTCCAAGTTCTTTATCGTTGTTTCGCAATGGGACCGAAATGAAAACGAACAGTTGGATGTGGAGACTTTCATTCGGGAGAAGCGCCCATCGATCTACAACTACGTTAAAAACTCAACCGTTGTTTGGGGAGAGTACTCGATCGGGAAACTGCTTGAGAGCAAGATTGATGGCGTACAGATCCAAGAAATCGTTCGTATCAATTACGAGTATCCGTCGCGCTTCTGGAAAAAACTGTATCATATCTGCACCAATAAAAAACTAGATCAAAAAGGTTTTTGGGAAAAAATATTCGGATAATCAATAGGTATGTACATCGCATTTTTCGGCAAATCACAGGATTTTACGACCGCCTTTTTTGACCGGACGCATCCGATCAAGGACTTCAATTCAGTTATCAAGGATTTTGATCTGCTGGAGTCAAAGGTTTTCACGGTCGATGACATTCAAAACAAGGAAATACTTTCTCGTACTTATTTCACTTCACAAGGGAGATCATATTGCCTGCTCAAACTATACTCCTTTGCGCAAGCTTATAGCGGCACGCGCGTGGCCGGAAGCATCTATGGTGTCGGATTACTTGCTCAACAAAACATTGACATCACAAAGGCCAATCTTGATTTACTAAGAGCGGCCAAGACCAACTTTGCCAAACTTAGCCTGGAGGGCGCAAAATTCAATAAGAGCAATTTTGAAGATGACGCCACTCGGATCTGGAAGGCGATTGTTAGCAGCAATGAGGGCAATTTACTGGACAAAGTTTCCGTCTCGAATTTAAAAGTCAATGGAAGTGGTGCTCCGGTTTCATTTTATGTCAAGGATTTATTTCTCGATGTCATTAAGTTGAATGATCGAATTTCCAGCCAAGACACGGTTTATTTTTCGGAAGACTTAGAACATCTGAAGCGAACGCAGAACAGGTGGGGAAAAGATAATTTCCCAATCTATGTAGAGCAGAACAATCAATACGTTCTATACAAAGAGCCGGTAGTTGTGCAAGCTACCGCCACTTCTAATCCAAAAGATACACCGACCAATCAAGGTGGTTCCGATCTAGTAAAACTCAGATCTGAACTAGCTGATAGTCAATACAACAACCGACAGTTGGAACAATCGCTGTTGCAGGCGCAAAAGAAACAACGTCTTCAGGTTTATGTGATATCCGGCCTGATCGGGCTGCTTGTGCTATTGGCTGTCTATTTGTTGTTTTTTACCGGCCCTACAAAAGAGGTGCCCAAGAAACTCTCCGATACTGTTCAGGCGGTTTCTGTAGACAATACGGCTCGTGTAAGTTCTTTTTTAGGGGATCCTGTATCGTTGGACTCGTGCATTGATTTCTTGAATAACGTAAAATACATTTACACGTTTGAAAACAAGCGACAGGCAGGTGATTCGACCAAATTTTCTAAAAAATATCACAGACTCGAGGAGCAGGCGAATAAATATAATATCCCCATTTCGGCTGTAAAAGAAGTTTACGAGAGAAAATTCAATGAACTGATGCGCTCTCCAACCATTGATCAAAAAACTGGTAAGTCCGTGCGAAAGCCTTGAGCTGTAGTGTACACGTGTAATTTTGCGTATGGCCAGTCAAAATCTTTATAAATACAATACACCTAAGTCCGGGAATGAAGAAACCGGATTTTTTAATATTAAGGGGCGGATCACACGTAAGTCGTATTTTTTGCGGTTGCTTTTCTCCTTGGTCTTGTATGGTATCAGCGCCATTTTTCTGTTCAATGGCCTGTACGGTGAATCTGATTCGCGCACATTTATTTTTTTTGAAACCTTACATTTTTATGTGCATCCGTTTCTCTTGGGCTCATTTAACTTGATCCAGGGGATTAAGCGAATGCATGATGTAAACAAGTCGGGATGGTATTTTCTATTCCCCCTGTACAATCTGTATTTGATACTGTTGCCAGGTACGAGAGGAAATAATGATTATGGGATCGATCCGGTTCCTCAACAAAACATACAGTTCTTTGATGAATTTAAAAGTCACTCTGATACATCTTCCGGCGGTTCCACAGTTCCGGTGCAAGCAAGGGTGGCTCCAAGCACCACACAACATAGGGCTCCGGCTGCAGCAGCGTCTCGTCGTGGCAGACGCGTATTGCTTCTTGTGGCTGTCTTGATCGCCGTTGGTTTTTATTATTTTGGTTATTATGAGCCAGCTCACCGAGATTCGGACCGGGATGGGGTCATTGATAAACGCGACGAATGTCCGTACGAATATGGCAGTCTGAGAGGTTGTCCGGATAGTGACAGCGATGGCATTTCCGATTCGCAGGATGCATGTCCCAACGACTATGGAATTGCTGACGGCAAACTAAATGGCTGCCCTGATTCTGATGCCGACGGCATTGCAGATAAAGACGATGCATGTCCAGACAAAAAGGGAAATGATACCGATGGTTGTTTTTATTACAAGCAGGTAACCTTTACTAACAATTCAAGTGGTTCGACCAGCCTGAGCATTGCTTATTATCATGCCGGTGAGTGGATATGCGAGGGGTGGTATGATATTGCGCCTGGCGGATCCTATACATATGATCTGCCATTTCATTTCAAGACGTCTAAGGTGTACTGGTACGCAAATGCTTCAGACGGAGGAGAATGGTCGGGTAGTAGCCGATACTTCTCTGTCGTATACGGCGGAACTACTGGCTTTAAGTCTGTAGACAACCGGTTTGAGTATGATGGCGGGGGCCGGGCAGAGCAAGAAGGTTTTTATGAGTTGAGTCTTACCGATGTAGTCACCTACCAGGGGTTTAGGGATTGATAGTGGACGCCCCTTTTCACAAATCCTGAAACGCTTCTATCTACGATTCTTTACTCCGCTCTTTTTACCAGCGTGAAACTATCTGATCAGTACAAATCCTGCCCATAGTGCCGGCTGTTGGGGGTATTTATTTCGCATGTGTTGTTGGGCTTTATGGAAGGCTTTGACAATGTTCCCAGACGTTGCCAGGTCAGAGTAGAAAAATGTCATCAATTCCGCGGTTTCTTTGTCCGGAACGGGCCATAGGGACACTATCAATTTGTCGGCACCAGCAAGTTTGAAACCTCTTTTCAGGCCATAGGTCCCTTCCCATCCATCGATCTTTCCCAACCCGGTTTCGCAGGCAGACAGCACAACTAATTCTGTATTTGATAAGTTCAAGGTGGAAACTTCGGCGGCAGTCAGGATCCCATCTTCTCCTGAATTTTCCACTAGATGCTCGGGATCTCCCGTCCAGCTAATGTTCGATCCGCTCAGCATCAATCCGCTACGTAACATCGGATCGGCATACTGACCATACATGTTTACGGATGTTTCACCATTCTTTTTTACCCGGGATGGAAAACTAAAGCCATGTGTGGCAATATGAAGAATGCCGGTTGGATTTGTTTGAATTATTTTGGTAAGGCCACCCTCGTCGGCTGACGTACCAACCCGCAACGTTGTCTTCCATTGTGCTGAACGAAGAATCTCTTGAATCTTTTGAACTTCTTTTTTGGTTCCGGGCAGTGCTGCCATTTTTTCATTTGAATACGTTCGCTTTATGGATTCGTTTGAGTTCATGAAAGAGGAATGGCTCTTCTCGGTTGAATGCTTGATTTTTGTTACGGATTTTTTGTTGGGAAGAGTGTCATAATTAACATCCCCGATCAAGCAAATGGATTTGTGAATTCGAGACGTATCTCTAAAAGATTTTTCAGCTAAGTAGCGTGTAGAAGTTAATTGGTGTAACTCATACCTGTCCAGTAAATAATTCTGGCAGGTGCCGATTTGGCTGGAGTCGCTGTCTACAGAGAATCCTCTGCTGCTGCCGGATATAGTTGAATTGCTAACACCGGATGTTTCGGTGCATATGGCGTGTAAGGCCAATATATTCAGTTCTCCGTCGGTGCTGTAATAGATGGTTCGAATGTTTGACATCAAGGTGTCAATTCCCTGCCAAACAAGTGGGTATAGGCTTGCGAAGTTTCGATCTTTAATGGCAATTCTAATTTTATCTTCACGGCCCAATTTGACCATATCCGGATGTGTTGATCTTGGGTGGACGATCAGTGCCATGTATTTGTAGGCTTTTTCTTCATCGTCGAGGTATCTGATGAATTCGATGGCAGCTTCACCTTCGTTCAGGTTATCTTTTATATTTTGCCAATTAATGGGTGGATTGCCACTATCCTGACTAAACCTATCCAGGCGCCGGGCCATAGCTTTATCCAAAGAATCAGTTTTTAATCGTATTTGTTCAATCTTTTTGTCATCTACTGTATTTTCTAAGAAGTGCCTGATCTCTTTTCTTCGTAGGGCCTTAATAGATAAGAAGTTGTTTTTCAGTGTTGCGTCTTTTGACGATTTGATTCGTGATTCTAGTTCCCGATCGGATTCCATTAAAATGGATTTAGCCATTGCGTTGGACTGATAGATCAGGCCTAAGAAGTGTGGATATTCTTTACCAATTTTTGCTCCGTAGGTATTCACCGATCGGTAAAAGTCTATTTCTTGTTCCCAATATGCCGCCCTTCCCATGGAAGATAACCAGGAAAATTCCCCGGTTAAGGCCTTGACTTTTTTATTGTGTGCTTCAGTGTAGTAGGAGATCGCCATACTATCGTTGCCGATTTTTCTATAAAAATTGGCCAGTCGCACCAAGCAGGTAATATAAGCGGGATGATCCTCCCCGTAGCTTCTGGATCGGATCGAAAGCGATTGTTGGTAATAACGCTCGGCAATTGTGTAGTTTTTCTGTTCGGCATTTAGTTGGGCTAAATTGAATAGTGCGATGCCGTAATCGGGGTGAAGTTCACCGAGTGCTTGTTTAAAAATCACTTTCGCCTCCTCATAATAAATGATGGCAGAGTCCTTTTTTTTCTCATACCAGGCTAGGTTGCCCATAAGGATCAAGGCGCGCGCATAATCGGGATGCGAGTGTTTCAAGTGGTGGTGTCGTAGGGCGAAAACTTCCTGGTAGTAGGGTTTTGCACCCAGATAGTTTCCCATTTCTTCCTGTAAGTCGCCCAAATTCGATAACACCATTGCCCGATCCAACGGATCAGGGTTAGTTCCTTTTTCATACGCGCTCAGGGCCTTCTCGTAGTATCGTTCCGCCAAGTCGAATTCTCCCATGTGTGAATAAAGAAGGCCGATATCATTTAAGTTGCTTGCCAGGTCGGTATGGGTGGGATCGTTTTTTTTCTGGTAGAGGGATTCTACTGTCAGCATTCGTTGTTCCGCTTCCTGAAAATCTCCGTTCTCCAACAGCATTTGGGAAAGGGTTTGTAAGGCCCTGGCGTAGGATATGTCTGATTCACCTCGGAGCAGCTTGAGTCGGGTAACGAATTGTCGATAGTATTGGCTGGCTTTTTTGAATTCGCCCTTTACAGCATGAAGGTCACCCATGCCTTCAATGACATCCAACTCGAGTTCGGAGTTTTTTCCAGCCATTTTCGAACTTGCCTGAAAAGCTTTTGTCAGACATCGCTCTGCTTCGGACAGTTGAAATTCGTCCAGGTGTATCTGTCCGAGTGCGAGCAAGGCTTTCGTATAGGAGATACTGTTGTAGATATTTTTCTGTTCAAGCTGCTGGATTGCTTGTTGGTAGAAGTGAATAGCTGAGTCGGTCTCCTGCTTCGTACGGCAGTTCTCGGCTTTACGCAAAAGGCGCTCGGTCACGGGCTCTTGCCCCATTTTTTGAGACCAGGCCAGTTTCGGGAAACACCCTGCCATACAGGTTATCAGTACTGCCTTTGCTATAAGACGCTTCATAGATACAAGGTATGGAGGAAATACCTGGACACGGTCGCCCCTTCAGCCACCTTGAAAAACGTAGTAATGGGAGGCTACGCCGACAATCAAGCAGCCTCAATGCAACCAAAAAAGAAAACCCTTGTAAGTGTTTAATTTACAAGGGTTTATCGTTTTTCGAAGTGGTGTGGGGCGGGATCGAACCGCCGACACAAGGATTTTCAGTCCTTTGCTCTACCGACTGAGCTACCGCACCATTTGGGGTAGCAAATTTAGGGGAAAAACCGATAAAAACACCCCAGGGGGATGGAAGATGGGAGATGGAAGTTTGGGTTAGAAGTTCCAAGTTAATATCCGTTTGAAAGTTTTACCGTTAAGTGGAATGGGTTCAGGGCTCCCCATCATTAATATGCAATTGATATTTTTTATTACTTACCTTTAGCGTTAGTAACGCAATGCGTTATAATTGGTTCTTTTGGAGATAGGCCGACCCAGCGTGTTTGGGAAGGCATTTGGACAAGGCGGTTACCGGGTGAAGTACAGCAAGTTGCTAGAAGGAAGCTGAGGATGATCAACTGTGCTCAATCCCTTCAAGATCTATTGGTGCCTCCGGCCAATCGATTGGAAAAGTTGAAAGGCGACCGGGCGAATCAATATTCCATTCGAATAAATGATCAGTGGCGAATCGTTTTTCGATGGAAAGAAGGAAATGCAGAACGTGTTCAAATCGTCGACTATCATTAAAATGCGTGTTATGCCAAATTTGAAAAACGTCCATCCTGGAGAGGTCCTGCTCGAAGAGTTTCTGGTTCCATACCAAATCAGTGCTTATCGATTATCGAAAGATATCGGTATTCCGCAAACGCGTGTATCTGAAATATTGAAAGGACGCCGTCGCATTACAGCCGACACAGCCCTCCGACTGGCTGCTTATTTTCAGAACACACCCAAGTTTTGGATCGGCCTACAAACGGATTATGATCTAGAGGAAGAGAAACGAGCCTTGGGCAAACGATTAAGTCAGATTCCGAAGTTTTCAAGAGGAGAGAAGATGTAGAGCCCGGAGACCAAAGGTGAGTAGGTCGGCAGAAAGGTAAAACGATACCAATTTTGCCCAACTAGTTGAATTTCGCAATGCTCAACCTAATCCATCAACTAATTTTCATCCCACTTCCTTCTTCGACCGGCCAAAAAAGATCTGGAAAAATAGCGGCAATAAGAACAGATAGACCACCCATGGGGTACGCAAAAGCGAAACGGGGATGATCATCAGGTAAACGGCAATTGGCAAAACGATCCGCAAGATCATGTTCCGATACAATTTCTTGTCAATGTGTGGATGAATGAATTTCCTCTTCCATGAATAGATAAGCATCGCTAAGTGCCAGGAGCTAACGATGATCAGATTGATGCTGTAGATGATCACACTGATCGAGCTATATAAGTAATTGGCCAGAAAGCCGGATGAAAATGGGATCAGGCAAATGAACATCAAGAAAAAAATATTCAGCCAGATACTCATTTTGTCCACCTTCAAAATGTGATGGTGGTTGTAATGGGTATCTACCCAGTAGGCGCCTACGATGATGAATCCCAAAAAGAAGATGAATAGCTTAGGTAGGATCTGGTCCCATAGAAATCGCCGCAATCCCTCATCGTTTTCATTTGCCGGAACGACTAGGCTGAGGGAAAGGATGGTGATCACGATCGCAAATACCGCATCGGTCAACGATTGGATACGCTTAACATCCAAACTGGCCAGCCGCCGTTCTCGAAGTGAGTCCATGATTGGGCAATCTACCTCCGTGGGCAGCCCTTGCCAATGATGATAATCACGCCTGTTGGGTTGTAACGATCATGCGGCCCATACCCAGGTCTATCGTCATTCTCTAAACGAGGTTTAGCATTTCTTTTGATATAAATGATCGGAAAGCACGTTATGCTTTCTAATGGATCATAGAACTTCATCATACTTG
>CANGZN010000045.1 GCA_947458625.1 Chitinophagaceae bacterium | reverse complement strand
CACGCCCGCAGAAAGAATAGCACTTTGCTTGGCCCGGAAGGAGAGTCCCCACCAGAACAGATCCTTGTGCTCCACTTTCACGCCCCCTTGAATTTCAGTAGGCGCATTCGGCAGGTAGATGACCAAGAAATTCGGAGTGATCTCCGTGCTCTCATCCACATTCCAGCTATACGATCCATGGAAATAATAGTGACGATACAGACGGGCCTCTTCTGCCAGCGTGGTTGTTCCGTTGTAGAAGCCAAGCTTCGATTGCACCAGCTGAGAAACCGAAGCCCCCAGGCGTAAGTTGTTCTTCTGATAGGCAACGCCCAGTCCCGCATCGAACTTGAATCGATTCTCTGCATTCCCCAAAGCCGGATCAGCACCCAAGGTGGCACTGAGCTTGGCGCGATCGATCCCGAACTGAAGCGCGCGGGCCTCGATACCGACCGACCATACCGATCCGTCTTTCATTTTCAGGTGCTTGGCGAAGGAAGCAGACAGGCCGGTTCTGGAAGTGGGACCGGTTTGGTCGGTGAAAAGATAACCGCTGATACCGGCGTTCTCTTTTTTCAGGTTATAGCTACCGAAGACCATGGCGGTACGCGGACTACCACTGATACCCGACCACTGGCTGCGATAACTCGCACCGATCATATTGTCCTGAAACAATCCGGCTGTGCCCGGATTATGTAAAAGACTTTGCATCTCGTAAAGGGACGATGTGTAAAGTTGCTGGGCTGATGCTGAATAGACAACAGTTATCAGCGCTACTATGGATAAAATACGTTTCATGTGTTTCGTTTGAGTGTTGATTAACGGAGAATGGTTACATCGCCTTTAAATGTCAGGTATGCACCCGTAATCAGTCTGTATGATACCACGTAGTAGTAAGTACCATCCGGAACTGGTTTTCCGTTGTAGACACCGATCCAGTCATTGTTATAGTTATCATTCTTGTACACCAGGTTACCGTGTCGATTGTATACACCAACGGAGATCTGGCGGGTACAAACCCCTCCGCTGTTCACAACCAACCAACGATCATTGATGCCATCGCCGTTTGGCGTGAATGCATTCATGATATTGATGCAATAGGGCAGCACATTGACAATCGCGTTATCGGTCGACACGCAATTATTGTTATTACGAACCGTCAGCGTATAGGTGGTAGTGGTGGTGGGCTTGACAGATGGGGTATATGTATTGGCACCTGTAATAGCTGTATTCGGCGTCCATAAAATGGAAGTTGGATTGGCGATGCCCGAACCCGTTAAAATAATCTCATCCCCGCTCACAATTGTTCTATCCGGACCTGCACTGATCACGGGAAGCGGATTGACCCGAACATCTACCTGATCGGTCCGCGTACAACCATTCAGCGTAGCGGTAACCGTATAGGTTTGAGTGAATGCCTGAGTACCCGTGAGTGTTGCGGTCGGATTAGCGATGGATGTGGAAGAAAGTCCGGTGCTGGGTGACCAACTATAGCTCACACCCGTACTGTCGCTCGTGGCCTGAAGAGACGCAGGAGAACCCGAACAAACGGTTTGATCGGCACCTGCATTGACTGTAACTGTTTTCGTTTGTACAGCTACCGGTGTTGATTTGGTACAACCATTCAACGATGCAGTAACGGTATAGTTAATGTTTGTGCTGGTAGTTACAATAGGGTTACGAATGTTGGCATTCGATAATCCCGTTGCAGGCGACCAAGAGAAGCTGGCACCCGTACTGTCGCTGCTCACTGATATCTGGGTAGGTACACCCACACAAACTCGCTGTGGAGTAGCTGCATTAATATTCACGTCTTTACGACGGATCGTTACAGTACTTGTTTTAGTACAGCTGTTCAGGCTGGCTGTTACCGTATACGTTTGTGCTGTATTCAGCGTTGCCGTTGGATTGGCAATGGTTGTGTTGGAAAGGCCAAGCGCGGGTGACCAACTATAGCTCACACCTGTACTGTCACTGCTCGCTTGCAATTGCGCAGGCAGACCGGCACAGACCAATTGATCAGCACCTGCATTTACAGTAACTGTTTTTGTACGAATAACAACCGGCTCTATCCGAACACATCCGTTC
Source organism: Chitinophagaceae bacterium (assembly GCA_947458625.1). GTDB lineage: Bacteria > Bacteroidota > Bacteroidia > Chitinophagales > Chitinophagaceae > JJ008. Next base: position 10,782 of record CANGZN010000045.1, on the reverse strand, counting down.
AGGAACGCGGTCACCGTATAGGTGGTGTTACTATTGACTGTTGCGATCGGGTTGGCGATGTTAGGATTAGAAAGCCCGCTGGCAGGCGACCAGGTATAAACGGTTGATGCACTGTTTGAGCTGGCCACCAACTGAGCGGTAGTGCCTACACAAACCAGTGTATCGTTGCTGGCTGTGAGCGTAAGGTTGTCGTTAAAACCAACCTGAATGGTTTTCGTTTCAACACCACAGAAAGCATCCTTAACGGCTAGTGTGTAAGAGCCTGCAGCTAAGCCTGTAAAGCTTGGGGTGGACTGATACGCTCCGCCGTTCAGGCTATATGTATATGGAGCCAGACCGCCGGATGTATTCAGTGTAATGGAACCTCCCGCAGGACTGGTACAACTAGCACTCACAACCGTTGGGGTAGTCGTTGGATTTATATTTTCTGATTTGCCATATTCCAATATTGAAGGCCCCGATGACAAACCACCGCCGGCAACTAGCATTCTTCGGTTTGTGAATGATATGCTGGACGGAACGGTGCGCGGTACAAAAGACAAGCACTCCCAAAGAGCAGCTGTTGGCGCTACGTCCAATGTCCAGGTAACCCCACCGTCAGTTGTTTTAGCGAGATACCCGCCGGGTGTGGCCACATATCCATTGTTTATATCGTGCATGATAATGGCATTGAAGTTGCCGGTCCCCAAAGAATTGATGTTACCGGAGATGTCGGTCCACGTAGCACCTCCATCTGTTGTACGGAATACAACCTTTCTCGGGAAGCCATTACCGACCAAGAAAACCGTGTTGGCATCCAAGGCAAACATATCCTTGTAGGAGATCTGTGGAGTTACACCAGGAGTGGGCAGAGGCAGCTTACTCCAGGTGACCCCGCCATCTGTTGTTTTGTAAATAGTGTCGCGCGTTCCTGCCGCATATCCGATCAGGCTGGTTGGAAACTCCAACTCATTCATCGTTGGAGCTAGTGTTCCCATTGGGAGTCCGGTGAAGGTTGACCAAGTCAAACCTCCATCAAATGAACGGAACACTTTCGACTGACGAGAGGCCGCTGGAATAGAGAATGAAGAATGTCCGATCGCCCAGATACTATCGCCCGAATTCGCTACATCCCACATTTGAACGGTTGGATCGGCGAAAATTGGATCCAATGTGGTGCCCTTATCAGGTGACATATACAACGTTCCGTTGCTGACCGCGAAATATGCTTTGTTGGTATTTCGATATGATAATCCGTTGATATTCCAGAAAGAAGCAGCGAAATCGGGACGGTTTTTTGGAGCCCAAGTTTTTCCACCATCCTCTGTTACCGAAATACTGGAACCGCCTGAGGTAATTCCATTGTTACAATCCGCGAACTCCATTTTGAAATAGGAGCCGGCCGGATTAGCAAAATTATACGTGCTTTGCAGCGCACCGCCCGGAACAGAGTCTGCTACAACACCAGCCTGTCCGGCATAGAGGAACTTGCCACTGGGTGAAATGTCAAGCGCCCAGGTCGCAAACCCACTGTAATTCTGACCCTGAGGCAAACTGTTTTCTCGGATCCAGTTACGACCCGTGTCGACAGAAGTCCATACCGCCCCGAAATTGGTACCAGCATAAAGTTTTCCATTCGACGCTTTACGGATCTGATATGGGTTGGATGCCAGTAATACTTGTGGTGATGGAATAGGGGTGCCTCCATTGGGGGGGAAGGGGAAATTCAAGGTTTGATATCGACCCCTTTCGTATACACCGGGCGCATTTACATTCAGCGTGCTGTCATTTTTACCCGTAAATATTTTCAATACGATATTATTATTAAAAGACATCATCAAGATCGTAGAATCGTTGATGATGTGTAAGGCTCGATAAGATTGAGTTACATTTTGGGGTGTACCATATCGGGTGGTACAGTTAACAGTAAGTGTATTGATGCCGTTATAGCCTAGTCGTTCTTTACTGGTTGAATAATCAGTCAATACCCCTTTTTCGAATTTCCAAACCAAAGAGGCGTGGTGTGCTGCTACACCTATCGTTCCAGAATTCGCACAGGTTGTTGAGTTGCTTACATTTATGATCCTTGGTTCAAATGTACTCAGTCCGGAGCCGGTTATATAGCCAACCGAATCATTCGCAAACTGAATGCGCAAGATCTCTTTATCTTTTGCTGTGATATTCGTCAAAAAGGAGGGCCAGTTCGGATTATTGACAAATCCATTCCGAGAAACTCCGCCGACAGGTGCCGCCATCGAATCCCAGGTAGCGCCGCCGTTTCGTGTGAAATATAACTTAGGGATCGAGTCCGTCGAGTTGTGTTGTCCGCCGATATAACCGGTATCCTTATTGATAAACCAGACAGCATTTATGTTGCGACTGCGATTGTATAAGGGAGTTTGTACAAAGCTCCAGGATTGTCCGCCGTCGGTCGACTTTGCCATGCAACCACTGCCTCCCACTGCGTAAATAATCTGATCGGTCACATAGTGAACATCATTTAGAGATGATTTTGCGCGAAGTCCGGCAGGTGTATTGAAGGTAAAAGGGCCATAGGTCCAGTTCGCACCCCCGTCCCGAGACTTGGCGATACCCCCGTCCGATCCAACGGCAATAACATTATTGTCGTCATAGAAATCCAAGTCCAACACGGTGAAACCGAATTGTTTAGGATCCCTAAAGCGCCACATGGTTGTATCATAACCCTGGGCAAAAACCGAAGGGGTGCAAAATAAAAAGCTAAGCAGAGCCAGACAGGCCATGCGGATGCGGAGCGATCCGAATTGATTCATGGAAATAAGCATTTAGTTTCGAAAACCGATTCAACAATAATAGCTCAGCGACCGGAATTTTCTTATAGAATTAATTCTATGTTTACTTGTCTAGAATCGGCGGAGTTTTGGAAAGGCACAATGAAAATCAATCGATTATTATTTATCTGTTCGTTTCTGCTCCTCGGATTCGATTCTAGTGGGCAGACTTTGTCAAATCGGGGCAAAGAGTTTTGGCTCGGATATGGATTCAATTATAAGTTCCAGAACGAGCTGCCGATGAACGACCAGGAACTGGCCATCTATATCAGCACGGAACAGGCCGCAACGGTAGTGGTGTCGATCAATGGTACGAGCTGGTCACAAACACTGAACATCCCCCCCAATACGGTCAACGCCTCTATTCTCATCCCAAAATCGGGACCGAACGATGCACGGGTACTGACCGACGGCTTTTCAAACAAAGGAATTCATATTCTGAGCGATGTTCCGGTAGCCGCATATGCGCACCAATACGGTCCGATGGTATCTGGCGCCACCATGCTCATGCCGGTTGAAACATATGGATTCTCTTATTATTCGATCAACTATTATCAAGATCGATCACAGAGCAATCCGCCCGAATGGTATTCCTGGTTTTTTGTAATCGCTTCAGAAAACAACACGCGCATACGGATCACCCCCTCTGATACAACTAAGGCTGGGTGGTTACCGGGCCAAACCTATACGGTCGACCTGAACAAAGGGGAAATGTTCCATGTCTTCGGAAAAGGCGGACCATTCGGCTCGTTTCAGCCGGAATTATGCAGCAAAGACATGACCGGATCCAAGATCGTTTCGGTTCCCGGATCGGATGGTGTTTGTCATCCGGTCGGTGTGTTCTCCGGCTCTGGCGGACTACGTCTCTGCCGCGGAGACGGAGGTGAGTTCGTTCACCAACAAGTTTTCCCATCACAAGCATGGGGAACTAGGTACCTGACATATCACACCATAAATAATACGTCGACGAATATTCTGGAGACCAACCGCAATTATTATCGCGTATGCGTACAAGACCCGACAACCATTGTTAAAAGAAATGGTGTACCGATCACCGGGCTGATCAAAAACTTTTTTTACGAGTTCATGGATTCTACCGGAGGCGATTACATTGAATCCGACAAGCCGATCCTGGTATCTCAATACACCCCGAATAAAAACCAGTGTTGGAATTTTCCGACCACAACACCCTCGCCTCCATCCTATGGAGACCCGGAAATGTTCTACCTGAGTCCGATCGAACAAGGGCAGAAATCTGTTCGCTTTTACGTGAGCAGAAAGTCCGCTATCGACTATGTATATACAAACATCCACCTCCCAACCATTGCCGTTCCCTCCCTGCGTGTAGATGGGGCACCTGTTCCGGCTCCGAATATCATCCCACACCCGAACTATCCAAGCTACTCGGTGGCATTGGCCCGATTCATCGGACCAGCCGCACAACACACCATCACCTGCGACTCCAGTTTCACCGCTACCGTATACGGCCTCGGTAATTATGAAAGCTATGGCTACAATGTGGGCACTTTCATCAACAACCTGAACTATTATGGTTATTTCAAAAATGTGTTGAATGCCGATCCTCGTCCCGATACCAGCACCTGCCCCAAAACACCGGTCCGCCTATTTATAAAATTGGGATACCCCGCTACATCGTTACACTGGCGTCTCAGCCAGGTGCCGGGTCTTTTTCCGAATACAGATTCGGTGATCAGCAATCCCACTCCGATCGGAACAGAACTCATCAATGGAAGGATCTACTACATCTACACCCTGCAACAGGATTTTACTTTTTCTCAGTCCGGTCTTTTTCAAATTCCGATAACCTACACCGCAACCGTGATCGAGAATTGCAATCAATCCGATCGCGCTTCGATCTCTGTTCTGGTTAAGCCCGGACCCATCGCTGACTTTACCAACTCCACGCCTCTTTGCATCAATAAACCCGTTCAATTGAATGGTACTCCCACAGCGGGAATCTATACTCTGAACGGCTATCTGTGGACCTTTACAGATAATTCAACCTCCAACACACTGAACACCATTAAGACCTTTGCGACGGGTGGAAATCAGTCCATTCGTTTTCGGGTATATGCCGACAATGGTTGTGTGGGTGATACGACCAAAACAATCGATATCCAACCGGCACCGAATTCATCATTTACCATCGGTGGAAATATTTGTGCTAAAGACTCTGTTCTACTTACCAACACATCCACCATCTCCACCGGCACGATCGGACAATGGATCTGGAATTACGGAGATGGTCCGTCCGAGATTCGAACAAGCGGAACTCCCTTTTATCATGTTTACTCCCTACCCGGAACATACGCTGTTTGGATGACTGCGGTATCTGCCGGAGGCTGCTCGATCGATACGGCCCGACAACCTGTAACGGTATATGACCGACCCGTTGCCTCATTTATTTATAATAGATCGATCTGCGCAGAAGATTCCGTATTGATCACCGACCAGTCGACGATCGCAGTAGGCACCATGCCGATCCGCGAATGGGATTTCGGAGACGGAACATCCGAGATCCGAACCATAGGAAATCCCTTTTATCATCGCTATGTCAATCCGGGTACTTACGAGATCCGACTGGTAGTAAAAAGTGGTCAGGGTTGCGTCAGCGATACATTCAGGCAAACATTGACTGTTGCGCCTAAGCCGATAGTTCAATTTACGTTGAATGGAAAGCCTTGTATAGACAGTAGTTGGAGCTTCACCTCTTCTATCCCTTCAGGAACATCGGGCAACCCCACATGGCATTGGCAATTCGGTGATGGCCAGTCCATGCAATCTTCAACCAGCAATCAAACCGTTCACACCTATATAGCAGGAGGCATTAATTTATCTGTTAGCCATTGGGTTAGCTTTTCCTCGGGTTGTAAAACGGATACGGTTCGACAGATAATTCCACTGATCGATGTAAATCCCATCGCGGTATTCTCCATATCAGACACCTTGTGTGTAAACCGGCCCATCCGCATCAACTCTTCCAATACGGGCGTTTCCATCTGGTCTTGGGATTTTGGGAATGGAACCGGCAACAGTATTCCACCCTTTTTCCGCACCTATAACAGCGCTGGAAATTATAGTATTCAATTAGTGATCGCAAATGCTTCCGGTTGCAGGTCTATTCCAATCAACAGATCAATAACCATCCACCCCAACCCTGTATTATCGGCCGGACCAGACAAGATGATACAATCCGGTGCATCAACAACCCTGGACGCTACAATTGTTAACCCTGCAAGTTTTTCGTTTCTGTGGACCCCATCGCTTTATTTGAATAACGCACAATTGTTGAACCCGACCGCCAATCCTCCGGCAGGAACCCATACCTATCAACTGATTGCAACGGATCGAACCACCTATTGCCGAAATAGCGATGAAATGGTATTGAATGTTCTGGATAAGCTTGCCATTCCGACCGGCTTTACGCCGAACCGGGACGGCAAGAATGATCGCTGGCGGATCATTGGACTCGGGCTCTATCCGCAGGCTAAATGCCGGGTATATGATCGTGCCGGCCAGATCGTTTTTGAGGGTGGAGCAAACAGTCTCGGATGGGATGGAAGTTACAAAGGCCAGCCTCTGAATGGCGGTGTATTTGTATATGTGATCGAGTTGAATGATCCGCAAAAACAAGTACTGCGCGGTACACTGGTGTTGATTAAATAAACATATAGTTAAGAGCCAATCATGTCAGAGCAAGCAACTAAAATACTATTAGCAGATGATCATAGCATGATTCGTCGTGGACTGAAAATTTTTCTTCAGACCACAATGGGTTTTCCGTCAGTAGGCGAGGTGTCTACTTGTTCGGAGCTGCTGTTGGAGCTGAACCGAAACAGATACACCCACTTGATACTTGATATCATTCTTAAAGACGGAAACAGTTTGGAGGTCTTACCTACGCTTCGTCGTCTATTTCCGGATCTTAGGATAATGATGTTTTCCATGCAGCCTACAGAAATATATGGTCCGGCCATCAGACAGTATCAGATCCACCAATACATGCATAAAACGGCCAGCGAAGAAGAAATGTTGATTGGGTTGGGAAAGTTCATCAAAGAAGATGCTCAACCCTCGAATCAGGAGACGAAAGAAAGCGGTCAAAACCCGTTTTCATCATTGGCTCCGCGAGAGTTGGAGATCTTACACTATTTGCTAAAGGGGATGGGTACCAAACACATAGGAGAAACACTGAACCTGCGCATGAGCACCATATCAACCGTGAAAAACAGGATATTTGAAAAAACAGGGGCTCAAAATCTGAAGGATTTGATCGAGCTTGCTGCACTATATAACCTGAATTATTGATACGCGAATCGTAAATTCACAACAGCCACCATGAACAGACTGTTGTTTGTATTTTTCTGTCTGCTCTTTAATCAGACACACGCTCAACCATTCTCTAAAGAAAGGTTCCAAACCTTCAACTACAGCACCGAGAATGGTCTGCCCTCTAATGGAATGAAGGGCATGCACTGGGATGAAGACGGTGGCTTTTTGTGGATTGCCACAGAAGCTGGAATCTCTCGTTTCAACGGTATCGATTTTGTGAATTACACTCGAAATAATACGAGCTTCATTGAGTCGGAGCGTATGCGCTACAGTATTACGAACGCAAACGGGGAGATGCGGGTGGTTGATCTGGATGGAAATATCATCGGCATAAGGGAAAACAAACCCTTTCTTCTTTACAAAAGACAAATGTCGCTGGACCAATTGGAAAATCGTTTGATGGGAATTGCCATTTCGGATAGTTTTTTTACAAATTTGAAGGTCCCGCCCGTCAGCATTATTCCCTTTCCCTTCGCGCAAATCATTCCACTAAACGAAAGCACGTCTTGGATTGTACACCCGAATGGTTCGGTTCTCCGGATCGCCGCACCAACCTTCGCCCCGATCGTGCAAGAACAGCTCGGTCGGGATAATAAGCAGGGGTTTATTTCCGGAGGAGAGTTTTTTCTGATTAAAAAAGGAACGGGACGCATCTATCGGGTAGATCTGAAAAATAATGATCTCATTGAAGTACCGGCACCGATACCCAATACGCCGATAAATGTTTTTGGGGAATCGAGTATGAATAGTCCGATCGCTATCGGTAACAACCGGGCGTGGTTGCTACATCTCAATAGTGGAGGATTGAAAGCGGAGGAGATCTGCACGGCTGTTCCATCCATGGGACTGATCAAGTATGCTCAATACAGCGAATCAAAACGTATTCTTTTTATTGGAACATCCTCCAGGGGCCTGATCGTATTACGGAAAAACAGGTTGGCCCAAATGAGAAAGGCGGGATATGATATGAACGATCTAAACGCCTATTACTCGCAGTGGGAGTTCTCGCCGGGAAATGTAATGACAAATGAAGGACATTTCATTAGGGGGTTCGATGCCGACATCAACAACACCGCTCCAATCAGTGGAAAATTTGGTTTCTCGCTGCACCGGGAAGGAGACTCCTTAGTTTGGTTTCTGAAAGGGCTGCAACCCACCAATGAAAATGTCCTTCACTGCCTGGATCTCCGAACCGGTATCACAAAAGCATATAAAAAAATTCCGATCAATAATGTTTTTTCATTCGCCCGATGGAAAAATGAAATTCTTATCGGGAACTATAAGGGCCTTGGTAAGATCGCGGGAGATTCCCTTCAAATGCTTTACCCTTCGGAACAACTCCACAGTTCCGTTGCCATACAATACAACCTCACAGAATCCGATCCGGGTGTTTTTTTACTTACCTCCTGTTCGGGGTATATAAAATATGACCTGAATAAAAATCGAGTCGACACCCTACTCAGTCTGCCGGGGTATTGTATTCGGACACAGCACAAGATCGGTGACTATTTTTTGGTCGGAACCTATGGAAAGGGGTTTTATATCTATCACAAAGGCAGAATGAAACAGATGCCGCTTGACAAAAATGAATTTCTGCTATACACCCATTGTTTTCTATCCGACAAAAACGGATTTGTCTGGATCAGCACCAATCGGGGCCTATTCAAGGCCTCCTGGGAAGACCTGCGACGGGCATTTCATGATAATGAAGCTGATATTTATTATCACTACTATGGCCGAAAAGATGGCATGGAAATGACAGAGCTGAATGGGGGTTGTAGCCCCTGCGGTATCGAGCTCAAGACCGGCGTCCTTTCATTCCCGTCAATGGATGGATTGGTTTGGATAGATCCAAACAACAAAGAGGATGTATTTCCCGACGGACCCATACAGATTGATGAGATCAGTGTCAATGGTGCAGCATATGGAGTTGTTGAAAAAAGCAAACTCCCCCCAAATGCAGAGGTCTTGATTCGGCTTGGGTATTCAGCTTGGTCGAACAACGAAAACATTTATATTGATTATCGGCTGAACGGTGGAAAGTGGATTCGAGTTTCGGAAAATCGAGGTTATTTTATACAGCTCTCTAACCTGTCCGCCGGCTCCAATACACTCCAGGTTCGAAAGAGAAATGGATTCGGTAGAGATAACTTTTCTTACCGAACACTTACATTCCTTGTCGAACCCAGCTGGTATGAAAAATGGTGGGTGTATCTGTTGTTCATCAGCTTCTTGGTCGTGATCATCGATGCCGTTTCCCGATATCGTAATCGTCGTTTACTCGCCCGACAAACACTGCTAGAGTCTCTGGTAAATGAAAAAACGCAAAGCCTGAAACAACAAAACGAATTGCTGGAAAAAAACAACAGCATCAAAACGCGTTTGATATCGATCATCAGCCACGACATTGTCACTCCTCTGAAATTCCTCACCGTAGCCGGCAAGGGGTTGATCGACAACAAAGAAAAACTTTCTGATGAAGTACAACGGGAAACACTTACAGATATCACCCAAACAGCCCAGGAGTTACAGTTATTATCTACCAATATATTGAACTGGATCAAATACCAGAATGAAAACCGGCTCTTATTACCTGAGACGTTTTTTCCACACCAGCTGACTCGTCAAGTTTTTAATCTCTTGGGTTCATTGGCAAAAGAAAAGAATATCCGACTGATTAATTCGATCGATCCATCCTGGAAAATCGAGCAATTTGCAGACCCGATAAGGATCCTGATCTATAACCTGGTTAGCAACTCAATTCGATACGCCGACGGTGGCGCGATAGAAGTCGGGGCATCCAAAACATCCGGTGATGAATATGCCATTTGGGTGATTGATGAAGGGATCGGAATGAAACAAGAAACGATCAATCACCTCTTGAAAGAAGATGTGCTGGTACACAACAAAACAAATGAAAGCAGAAGCGGGCACGGGCTTGGCTACCTCATCATCAAAGATCTTGTTCGGTGGATAGGCGGTCGTATAGAGATAGAATCCGAAATCGGAAAAGGAGCCCAGGTCTCGGTATTCATTCGCCCGCGGAGGCGATCGAAGCCAGTACCGATCGGATAAGATCCGACTCAAACCCCCTTCCCATCAAATAGCTGATCGTCTTATCGCGGCGGATCGCCTTGTGGCCCGACAGGCTGTTATACTTACTCTCGGTCAGTCGGGTCAACACCGCCACGTATTCCTCTTCATCAATCTCCCGGAGTCCCTTTTTGATGCAATAATCGCTGACGCGTTTTTGTTTCAACTCATAGCGGATGCGGTTTCGGCCCCATTTGTTGACACGAAACTTCCCTCCTGCATAAATTCGGGCAAACCGCTCTTCGTTTAAGTAATCCCCCTCGATCAGCTTCGCGATAAGGGCGTCCTGATCGGCTCCCCAAACTCCAACACTTCGGAGCTTCTCCTTTACCTCCTCATGACACCGCTCCCGGTAACCACAAAAATGCTTGAGGAGTTGAAAAGCCTGTTCAGGAGTCGCTTTTTTACCAGATCGAAAAGGAGCCATGTTTAGATTTTTCAACAGCCGGAACGGGTAATCCACCAGTAATCCCCCACACTCCCGGAAAGGGCCAAAAATATGTAGTTTCGTGGCCTTGGTTAATCCCCAAATCGTCCACATGAAATT
>CANGZN010000044.1 GCA_947458625.1 Chitinophagaceae bacterium | reverse complement strand
TCCTGATAGGCCTTTACTTTCTGCGGCCAGTTGGTGATCAATTTGCGAGCCACCGGTGTGAGTTGATCGAAAAAGAACTGATATTGTTGTTGCAATGAATCGATCAGGGAAGCCTCCGCCTGGGATGCTTTCATGGTTTCAATGACACCTTGAAGCTGGTAGCATTTAGTGGCAATCGCGGATTGCTCCTCCACCAATTTATCATATCCACGATTGTTCTCAGCGATCTCGGATAAATATCGAACCCGTGAAGGAGGAATGATCGATTGAGAAACGGCAGCCGTTTGTTTGCTTTGAAAATCACCGAAACGAACACCGGCCTTGGTTTCCAGTTTGTTCAGCAAAAGGGAGAACAGTCGATTCATCCCCTCGTCGTTGAACTTGCTGGCCATCGTTGCCTCGATGGGAAGCTCGTCATCTGCTGCCGTGAATAATTTATGATTGCGCTTGTATTGTTTGCGGATATCTGAGAGGGCGTCGAGCGCACCGGCCTTGTCGGATTTATTCAGGCAGATGAGGTCGGCATAATCCAGCATATTGATCTTCTCGAGTTGCGTAGCGGCTCCGTATTCTGGGGTCATTACATACAAACTAACCTGACAGAAATCGAGGATGCTTGCATCGCTCTGACCAACACCCGCACTTTCCAAAATGATCAGATCGAATCCGGCTTGCTGACAGATCGCAAGCGCATCATTGACAGCAGCACTGAGCGCCGTGTTATCCTCCCGCGTCGCCAAACTTCTCATGTACGCACGGGGATGATGAATGGCGTTCATTCGGATACGATCGCCCAGTAAGGCGCCACCTGTTTTTTTCTTGGATGGATCTACTGAAATAACAGCGATGGTCTTGTCAGTGAATTGATTCAGAAACCGACGAACGATCTCATCGGTAACAGAAGATTTTCCCGCGCCGCCGGTACCCGTGATGCCCAAAACGGCCGCATGAGAGGGTTGAAGGGTGAAGGATGAAGGGTGAAATTGTTGAGGGAGTTGAGATGGTTGAGAAAGTTGAGAGTTTTGAGTGTTTTCGGCGAGGGTGATGCTGCGGGCGATGGTGCGGATATCGGCCTGCTCGTCGAGGATGTGTTTTGTTTCGGCGTAATTGTTTTGTACTTGAACGCTGCGGCATTGTTCGATCACATCGTTGATCATGCCTTCAAGTCCGAGTCGGCGACCATCATCCGGACTATAGATCCGCGTAATACCATAGGCATGTAGTTCCTCAATCTCATTGGGCAGAATTGTTCCGCCACCACCGCCGAAAATTTTGATATGTCCGCAACCGCATTCATCCAGCAGATCCTTCATGTATTTGAAGAATTCAAGGTGTCCGCCCTGGTAACTGGTGATGGCGATACCTTGTACATCCTCCTCGATGGCGGCTTCTACGATCTCGCGAACCGATCGGTTATGACCGAGGTGGATGATCTCGGCACCCTGGCTCTGCAGGATGCGACGCATGATGTTGATGGCAGCATCGTGTCCGTCGAACAAACTGGCTGCCGTGATCAGTCGGACTTTGGGGAGGGTTGCATTCATAAAAGAGGCCCAAAATTACCCAAAAACGAACAACTGTTCATTGAATTCCGATTTGGATTCGGGGAGGTCAGCTACATTTGTGGCATGCACCCCATGACGCAGGCCCTCAGCCATTTATACAAGCAATGGTCCGGCGCCGAACCCACCTCGATCGACCTACTCCCCGAAAGCGGCAGCGAACGCCGTTATTTTCGGTTGCACGGCACCAACGGCCCCGTGATCGGCACCTATGGCGACAATATTCGGGAGAACGAGACCTTTCAATTTTTCACCCAACATTTCAATAAGAAAGGACTTCCGGTTCCGGAGTTTTTAATTTTTTCAACTGATAAGCGATGCTACCTGCAATCGGATAAAGGTGATCAATCCCTGCTTAGCCTGCTGGAACAAGAGGGAGAAACGGAACGAGTTTATGGACTGTTCCAAAAGACAGTTCGATCATTAGCACAATTACAAGTACAGGGTGATGCCAACTTAGACTACACCCGCTGCCTCACCAACCAGGAGTTCGGCAAACAAGCCATTCTGGCCGACCTGCTTTATTTCAAGTATTATTTTCTGGATGCACTTCGCAAACCATACGACAAGCAAAAACTCATCGACGATTTCGATGCGCTCAGTAATTACCTGACCCATACCGAATACAAATACTTTCTGTTCCGCGACTTTCAGAGTCGGAATATATTAGTGAAAGACGAAGAGGTTTTCTTTATCGATTATCAGGGTGGCATGAAGGGCGCTCCGCAATACGACCTCGCTTCGCTGCTTTGGCAGGCAAAAGCCAATTTATCGCCTGAATGGAAGGAAAAATTACTCGTAGAATACCTCGATGCATTGGATCAACAGATCGGTAAATCGGTTAACCGCACAGTATTTCGAAGTCAGTATAACGGGTATGTATTGATCCGTCTACTGCAGGTATTGGGTGCTTATGGCTTCCGCGGACTCTTCGAACGAAAAGCACATTTTCTGACCAGCATTCCGCTGGCTCTTTCCAATCTGACTACTTATTTATCCAAGCAATCCATCGGCATTGCCCTTCCCGAGTTTGAAAAAGTACTTCAACTCTGTATCTCAGAGGAGATCGTTGATCGTTTCACACCAACACTGGCAACTGAGCATACCCCTTTGGTGGTGAAGATCTGCAGTTTCTCGTACCGAGGAGAGGCGCCCAAGGATAGCTCTTCAAATGGCGGTGGGTTTGTGTTTGATTGCAGAGGCATTGTGAACCCCGGACGTGTGGAAGAAATGAAAATACAGACCGGTCGCGATAAGCCGGTGAAGGATTACCTGGAGCAGCAAACACTGATGCCGGATTTTCTCAACAGTGTATATGACCTGGTTGATATTACAGTGGAGGAATACATCAAACGCGGATTTGAGAGTTTGATGGTGAGTTTTGGTTGTACAGGCGGACAGCATCGGAGTGTGTATGCAGCCGATGCGTTGGCTCGCCACTTGCGCAATAAGTTCAAAGTGAAAGTGGAACTACGTCACATGGTACAGGACGCGAAGAATTGGATAAACGAATTGCCCAAGAACGCATGAAGGCGATGATTTTTTCGGCCGGATTGGGTACACGGTTCAAACCATGGACCGACCACCATCCCAAAGCACTGGCATTGGTAAATGGAAAATCATTACTACAGCGCAATATCGAATACCTGCAATCCCACGGCATAACCGAGGTGGTGGTGAACGTGCATCATTTTGCCGATCAGATCGAAGAAGCGGTTTCTGCGGCTGAGGGCTGGGGCAGTCGGGTCATCATCAGTGACGAGCGGAATGAAGTGCTGGAGACAGGAGGTGGATTATTGAACGCGGAAACATTGTTGAAGGAAGATGAGCCATTCATTACCTGCAATGTCGATATCCTCACCGATCTGAATATTTCCAATCTGCTCGATTTTCATCGAACCCACCATCCACTGATCAGCTTTGGCATAACGAATCGCACCTCTTCCAGACAATTTTTATTCGACGACTCGATGCAGCTTTGCGGATGGAAAAATAATTCTACTGGCGAAGTACGCATGTCTAGAGACGAGGCAAACCTAAAGGAGTATTCATACAGTTGCGTAGTGGTCTTTGAACCGCAGATATTCGATCTGATGCGGGAAGCCGGCTTCACTCAAAAATTTTCCTTGACCGATGTGTATTTGCGTTTGGCTTCAGAACACCGAATTCTAGGCTTCGATCATTCCGGTGACCGGTTCATTGATGTAGGAAAGCCGGAGGCGGTGGAAAAAGCGCAAGCGCTTTTTCGTTGAAAGATGAAGGATGTAAGGTGAATTATTGCTGATCCAAATTGGCCTTTTAACTTTTCTAAAACAAAGTGTCAATAACGTTTAGGAAAATAATCCCACCCAACTTATAACTTGCGTTAACGAATTTTCACCCCTGCCTACCGGCAGGCAAGCTTCACCCCTCACCCTTCACCCATGCCACAACGCCTCGTACTATTTCTTCTGACTTTATTGAATTTCAGCGCCTACGCCCAGAACTACGACCATCGGGCGGCTTTTCATCCCGATTTCTATCCCTATCCGGGCAGTGTTTATCGGAGTGCGAGTGGTGAACCGGGTCCTTCTTACTGGCAGAACCGGGCCGATTACAGCATACAATGTAAGCTCGATACAGCGACGCACACGGTCAGTGGTGAACTGATCATGACGTACACGAATAATAGTCCCGATGCGCTACGCTTCCTTTGGCTCCAGCTCGATCAAAATATTTATCAAAAAGATTCGCGTGGCTCATCCACCACAACACAAACCGGCGGACGCTGGGCGAATGCCTCCTACACAAAAGGATACAGCATCAATAACCTTCGCGCCGAGCAAGGTCTCTTGAAATATGCTGTTAAAGATGTACTGACTACCGATACACGAACGCAATTACCGCTAGACCAGCCCCTGAAAACCGGAGAGAAGATCAAGATCGCACTGAGCTATGAGTTTGAGATCCCTGAATACGGAACCGATCGGATGGGCCGACTCAAAACCAAGAACGGCTGGGTCTATGAAGTGGCGCAATGGTTCCCGCGTGTTTGTGTGTACGATGACCTTCACGGATGGAACACCATGCCCTATCTCGGTGCCGGAGAGTTTTATCTCGAATACGGCGATATAGATTTCAGTATCACTGCGCCATCTGATCTGATCGTTGTGGGTTCAGGTGAATTGATCAATCAAAAAGATTGCTTTACTGCGGACCAGATGAAGCGTTGGGAAAAAGCAGCAGCTAGTGACCAAACGGTTACGATCCGCGGAGCGAATGAGATCAGTGATCGAACTTCTCGTCCAGCTACTGCCAATACAACCTGGCGATTCAAGATCCAAAACACACGCGATGTGGCGTGGGCAGCCTCAAAGGCTTTCATTCTGGATGCGGCAAGGATCAACTTACCAAGCGGAAAGAAATGTATGGCAATGAGCGCCTACCCGGCCGAAAGCATTAAGGAGAAGGGTTGGCAGTTATCGACTGAAATGGTGAAAGGCTCCATTGAGCACTATTCTGCCAAGTGGTTTGAGTACCCATATGCAGCTGCCGTGAATGTGGCGGGCGTCGTGGGCGGGATGGAATATCCCGGCATCGTGTTCTGTAGCTGGGAATCGGCCGGAACGGCACTTTGGGGCGTGACAGATCATGAGTTCGGTCACATTTGGTTCCCGATGATCGTAGGAAGCAATGAAAGAAAATTCGCGTGGATGGATGAAGGGTTCAACACGTTCATCAACGACCTGTCAACGCAGGCCTTCAAGAATGGTGAATTCAAAGAAGAATCCGTGTTCAGCGACCCAAACTCTTCTTTTTTGGTGAAGTACACCTTCTCCGATCAGATGGATGGTCTGTATAATATCCCCGATGTGATCCAGGAAGATAATCTGGGCATCACCGCTTATATGAAACCCGCTCAAATGCTACATGCACTTCGTAATGAAGTATTGGGTGAAGCACGTTTCGATCGGGCATTGAAAGAGTACATTCGTCGCTGGGCGTATAAGCATCCCACGCCCTGGGACTTCTTCCACACCATGGAAAATGTTTCAGGTGAGAACCTGTCCTGGTTCTGGCGCGCCTGGGTCTTAAACAGCTGGAAGCTGGATGTATCCGTAAAAAGCGTGAAAGCCAATGAAGGAAAACCCGAGACCGGCTCTACGGTAACCGTTGCCAACTTGGAACAAATGGTCATGCCCGTAACAGTCGATATCAAAGAAGCCAATGGAAAATCACATCGCATTAAGCTACCGGTTGAGGTTTGGATGCGCGGTGCCGAATATACATTCAGAGCCCCGACTACCAGTGAGATCATCGAGGTCGGTATCGATCCGGATAAGAAACTGCCGGATATGAACCGGGCGAATAATGGGTGGAAGAAACGATGAAGGATGAAGGGTGAATTGTTGAGGGATTATTGTTTTAGGTCTTTTGCCAGAATTGATTTTCGTATCGCTGCGATAAGTCCTGAAGTCGGCTCTATCGATGACCTAACCTTTTCATAATCTTCATCCGTAATCCAACCCAGGTCTTTTGCAATAATCAATTGATTGAGGGCCTCCATCAAGCTGGCATAAGCAATGCTGAAAAAATGTGATTGGTCTTTGACCGAAAAGCGACTACACCCCTCTGATAAATTTGAGGCTACAGATAGGCCGGCTCTTCTGATTTGTTGAACAAATCCATACCGCTCCTCAGAGGGAAACTTGTTACTTATGCAGTAAATATCTGCTACAACTCGGCGGGCCGCTTTCCAGGCTTCCAGCTTTTCAAAAGGGAATGTGTACATGGGTGTAATATAAAAAACGGTAAATGGTATTCAAATACCACTTACCGTCTTCCATTTCATCCTTCACCTTTCATCCTTCACCCTTCATCTTTCATCTCACATGTACTTTCCCCTCTGCAAGCTTCTTTCCGCCAATATCACCTACTACTACATAATAGATGCCTCTCGAGGCGCGGTCGAGGCCGATGGGGATCAGGGTGTAGGCCCCTGTGATCGGGAAGTTTCGGTCGAATACCAATGATCCTTTCGAATCATAGATAGTTATGCGACGTTGTGTATTGGAAGCACCGGCATTATAATACGATACCTGGAAGTTTCCATCGTTGGGCGAAGGGAAGATGAAGAGCCTGTCGCTCACCACCGCAGTAATATTCACCACCGCGGAGGAAGCCGTACAGACCAATCCGCCGGGCCAGGACTCACGTACCGTCGTCTGGTAATTACCTACCTGTGTGATGTCTGCCAGCAAACTATTGCCGCTTACCGAAATAGCATTATTGTTCAACGTCCACGTATAACTATACGTACCCCCCGTAGGCGCAGAAGGAGTAGCCGTGAGTGTTGTAACCTGTCCGGGTAGCAAACCCGTCAAAGGCGAGGCACTCAACGAAACCGAGGGCTGTTGGCGAACGGTTAACGTTGCTGCGGCTGAAGCTGCTTGAGTCGGACAAGTGGTATTGGATACCAAACACCTGTATCGGTTACCGGATAATGGCATAGAGACACCCGTCAATGAATACGAGGTGCTGTTCGCACCACTGATGTTGGTCCAGTTAGCACCGGCATCCGTACTCAATTGCCACTGATAATTGATCGTAGCGACACTCGTAACACCGACGGTGAATGTCACATTGGAACCGGAACAAACTTCTTGCGAACTCGGTGAACTACTCACCACGGCCGGATCGTTTACAGTTAACAGTGCAGGATCGGAAATTGCACTTGGCGTACAGGCCCCACTGACCACACAGCGATAAACATATCCGTTCAAAACCAGCGGCGTTGCACTGATCGTAAGTTGCGGCGTATTTACCCCTGAATAAGGGGCCATGTTCATCAGATTAATAAACCCACTACCGGTGTTGACTTGCCACTGATAGGTTGCCCCGGTACCGGCACCGCTGATTTGGAAGCTAACGCTCGAGCCGGTACAAATAGTTTGCGGAACCGGTTGCGTACCGATCGAAGGCAATGTATTCACCGCCAGCGTAGCCACCTGCGAAAGAATTGTATTGGTGCAGCTGCTGCTCGCTACTAAACAGCGGAATTGATATCCGCTGATGGCCGGAGTGGCCCCTGTCACATTCAACGAAGATGTGGTAGCGCCGGAATAGATGCCGCCATCCGATAGATTCACAAATCCGGATCCCGTATTGATCTGCCATTGATAGGTAAGATTGATGCCGCTGGCAGTTACTGAAAATCCGGTATTGCCTCCATCACAAATAGTAACGGATGAAGGCTGCGAGGAAATACTGATCAACGCAACCGATAGGGTGGCTGCATTGGAGGTGGCGGTGTTAGGCGGACATGTACCATTCACCACACATCGATACTGATCTCCATTCATCGCCAGTGTAATACCCGAAAGCGTGTAGGTAGCTGCTGCCGCACCCGGCACATTTGTCCAACTGGATCCACCATTCGTACTGATTTGCCACTGATAACTGATCGTTCCGCCGGTAGCGGTCACCGTAAAGGATTGCGTACCGCCCACGCAAGCACTCACCGATTGAGGTTGCTGCGTGATCTGTGTGGAAGCACTGACGCTGAGGGTGGCGGCAGTGGACTGCGTAGTACCACAGCTATTCGTCACCGTACAGCGATACTGATTTCCATTCATGAGCGTGGTAGCGCCAGAAACGGTATAAGATGCATTTGTTGCACCGGAAATATTGTTCCATGTAGAACCCCCATCCGTACTCAATTGCCACTGATAAGTGCCCGTAGCGGTGATGGAAAAACTAGCCGAAGCGCCGGAGCAGACAGATTGAGCTGCAGGCTGACCGGTGATAGCAGGACCCGTACCCGCTTGGATCGTGAATGCCAGCACACGGGTTTGTGCGCTAGCACCGGAAGCCGTACCGGTTACGGTAATATTATATGTACCGGGCGATAAAGTATTCGTGCCGTTGAGTGTTACCGTAACGGAGCTGCCGGGTGTAATGGGATTGGCAGAGAAAGAAACAGATGTACCAACCGGATTACCGGTGGCGGAAAGCGAGATCGGGTTGCTGAATCCGCCGGCAACGATCGTGCCCAAAGTGGTAGACATGCTCGTAGGTGCAGGGCAAGCTGCTGTTTGTGCGCCTGGTGTAGAGAATGTATAGCCGGACGGTGCAGGAACCGTTGCGGTGAAAATACCGCGACCATGCGTACCGGCTGCGATCAGTCGGTCAGTAGCCCGATACTTGATCATATCGGTTCGCACATTAGGAAAAGTATTATTCGCTTCCCAGATGGTGCTGGTGCCATTAAGCAGATCAGTTTCCCAAACACCCGTCTCGGTTGCAATGAATGCGCGGGTATCGGAATCCGGATGGAACAAGGCCCAGCGAACGGGCATGTTAGGCAGATTACCATCGCAGGCAGTCCATGTAGTTCCTCCATCATTACTTCGCCAGATATTATTGATGTTGTAATTCGAGTAGATCGCCAATAGGTGCTGATCAGAAGATCCGACCGCGATGCAATTCACATAACCGGTGGCACCTGTGGGCGTGATCACGGTTGTAGTTGGTGCAGCGGTATGCGCATCATCGGCACGAACCACACGACCCGCTCCCATTCCAAAGAATACTCTGTTTTGGGTATAGGGAGAAACTTGAACAGCCGATACATTTTGTCCGGCGAAATCGCCTACCGGAATAACTGTCGTAGTGTTACCCGATTGGGGGTTGTCCCAGCGAAGAAAAGCACCGGCATTATTACAGGCATAGATGCGGTTGTTGACATTGTCATAATCCCACGGATTGACAAATCGACCGGTTGTTTGACTGTTCACCGGCGTACTCCAGGAAGCGCCATTATTTGTGCTGCGTCGATATACGTTGAAGACGTATGAACCAAATTGAAATTGAGGTTCATTCTGATCGATCGCGGTGTAACATCCATCACCACCTGTTACCTCGATAGAGCTATCCAATCCGACATGGTCTAACCGATGCACACCATTGTCCTGCGTACCTCCCAAGAAATAATTGGTTTGGAGCGGATGTACAGCAACGCTATAAAATTGTTTGAGACGTAGTCCTTTGTTCCGGTCACGGATCGTGGAGCCCCTGTTTGATGAGAAGTGAACGCCACCGTCGCTGGTGAACATGAGTTTATTTCCGCCATCCCACCACTGAATGTTATGCTGATCGGCGTGAACATATTGTCCGGATGTACCCACCCAAACAGAGATCTTACTCCACGTGATGCCGCCATCGATGGTCTTGTAGTTATCAATCCCGCCGACAATGACCTCCGCGGGATTATTCGGATTGAACGCAACGGAAAGATCGTACCATCCCTGCCCATTTGCCCAGTTGGCTGTAGGTTGACCGGTGGTGGAGGCCCAGTTGTCTCCGCCGTCGGTGGATTTCCAGATCGTTGGCACCTGATAGCTGCCGTTGACGGGTAAGGCGATCAGATTATTCCCTGAAATACCGAGTTCGGTACGCTGATTGAACATGGTGAATGGTGCGGTTGGTGCGCTCCATCCGCTTCCTGTGGTGGCAGTGGCCGGTGAATCAGTGAACGCATAGCCGGAAGTGCTGAATATGCCGGAGACGACATGGAGTCGGCCGGGACCACCGGTGGTACTGATCTCGATGTCAGCGATACTCGTTCCTACCCCTGTGGGTGTGATGCTGGTCCAACTGCTTCCCCCATCGGTAGAACGCTGTAAACCTTGTCCGCGGGTGGCGAGATAAACATTCCCCTGGTGATCGCAAAGGATCTTGGTGCTATTCGGAAATGTGGATGTGTTCGAAAGATAATTCCAGGTATTTCCCGCATCGGTGCTTTTGAAAACGCCGATACCCGCCACGGCGTCGGCATTACCGAATGATTCGCCGGTGGAGAAGTACATGATGTTCTGAAAACCGGGACGAGGATCCTGACAAATGGAGGCGATCGCGAGATTATTCAGATAGTCGTTGACCAAGGTCCACGTTGCCGGAAAGGCTGTAATGTCAGTTGTTTTCCAAAGTCCGCCCGCAACACCACCCACCCAAACGGTCTTGCGTGTGGGGTCGAGTGAATCCACGATAGCCGCGCGAATACGGCCTGCTGTTTGGTCTTGGTTGGGACGGCTGTTTCCTTGCGGACCATTGATATCGCCGTTGGGTCCACGTTCTGTCCACGACAACGCATTGATCCTTCCCATCGAGCGACTTCTCGAAATTTCCGTTGCCTGCTTGGCCAACCACAATTGATCATAGGGTACTTTCCCAGTGGAAAGATCTCTTGTTCGTTCGATCTCAAATTCGATCGCATCGCCCGGACGATCGTAACCATCCATCCCATCCGTTGGCGTTCTTCGATTACCGGACTGCAGGGCGAGTACAAGTGTTCCGATCAGTACCGAACTGCGAAACAGGCTATTTGAAAAAAAAGAATTCATTTGGATTTATTTACCGGCGATCATACTGATCTCCACATTCACAAATTTGGGTAAGGCAGAAACTTGCACGGTCTCTCGAGCCGGATATTCTCCAGCGAAATAACTTCCGTACACTTCATTGACTGCACCGAATTGATGCATGTCGGTCAGAAAAATGGTTGTCTTCAACACATGTGAAAAATCGCGACCCGCAGCTTCCAGGATCGCTTTGAGATTTTTCATCACCTGATGTGTCTCGTCAGCCAACGTAGCATTGTTAAGTTCACCGGTAGCCGGATCGATACAGATCTGACCGGAAATGTAGAGCAGGTCACCGTAGCCAACTGCCTGGTTGTAGGGACCGATGGGGGCAGGCGCCTGATTGGTGTGGATGATGATTTTTGTCATGGCAAATAGAAGTCGCTCAAGTTAGCTTTATCTCTTTTCTTTGCAAAAAAGCATTCCATGCGGGTACTCATCGGCGAGGCCGATTTTTTAAAAAAACGACTGGGACTCGAAGATCTGAGCACGCTGGAAGCCTGGCAACTGGTCACTGCCGACCAGCCCTTACCCGCCGCAACTGTTTACCTCGACCTCTCCGGCTGTTTTGCCAAATACCGACCGAATAACATCCCATCAGATGCCTGGTGGATCGTACACGCACCGACTCACACGTTGAATGAATTGCCGCCGCAAACCATCCGACTGAATGCCTGGCCTGGATTCGCAGCCGGCCCCGATTGGGAAATGGCCTGGGAAGGAGAAAAAGCTGAACAGATCGCAACAGAAACCTGTGCGACGCTGCATAAAAAACCCATTCAAGTACCTGATCAGATCGGATTTGTCGGCGCTAGAATACTCGCCTCGATCATACAGGAAGCAGTAATGTTGAGCGACGAAGGAGCCGCCAGCAAAACAGATATAGACCTGGCAATGAAGTTGGGCACTAATTATCCTCGTGGTCCGTTCGAATGGGCCGAAGCCATCGGATGGGAGGAAGTGAGGGAAGTGGTGGAGAGGATGAGGGATGAAGGGGAAGGATGAAAGGTGAAGGATGAAGGATGAAGGATGAAAGGTGAAAGATGAGTTTGATTTTACAAATAGATACGGCACTGGAGACGGCTCATGTGAGCATTGCCCGTGAGGGGAATATGCTTGCACATCGTGAAAACGAGCAGCAAAACGACCATGCTGCCTGGTTGCATATAGCGATCAGTGAGATACTGGAGGAATCCGGCATCCACCTGGATCAATTGAATGCTGTGGGCGTAACAGCCGGCCCGGGCTCCTATACAGGGCTGCGCGTAGGCATGTCCGCAGCCAAAGGCATTTGCTACGCGAAGAACCTCCCACTGATCGCTGTTTCGAGCTTGCAATTACTCGCTGCAGGAGTGAAAGACCAAGCGGAAGGTGTGATCATCCCACTGATCGATGCTCGACGCGACGAGGTTTACGCCGGATACTATGATTCCAATCTGAATCCCATCCGCCCTGAACAAGCGCTGATCCTACAATCCGACTGCTTTAACGATCTGTTGGAACCGAATAAAAAAATTATCCTCACCGGTAATGGCGCTTCAAAAACATTGCCAATAGTTGACAGTAAGGATTTCTGCTTAATTGAATCTAAGCGCTGCATCGAAAATCTAGCTATAGTCACTTACGAAAAATTCTACAACCGATCGTTAGTTGATCTTACCTACTACGAGCCAGTATATCTGAAAGAATTTTATACGACGGCGAAGGACGGATGATGATTTATCGTCTAACGTTAGAGTCATTCATCAAAACCCATTCGATTTTCCATGAGCAATTACACCCTAAATATTTCTGACGGCAAAGACAATAAGAATTCTATTTCGGTAGACCTATTGTCCATAAAAAAGTCAGCACTGATCCTTCGTGCACTCAACCATAAGCTTCGTCAGCAGATCCTACGCTTGATCGCCGATAAGGGAACGGTTACTGTAACCGAGATCTATGTCAAACTTCGGCTGGAGCAATCGGTCGCTTCCCAGCATCTGGCCATCCTTCGTAAAGCCGGTTTTGTAAAGACCAAGCGGGACGGAAAGTTCATCTATTACGCTCCGAACCTTACCCGTATCCGTCAGATC
>CANGZN010000043.1 GCA_947458625.1 Chitinophagaceae bacterium | reverse complement strand
TGTCGGGGGAATCGAAGATCGGGTTGCATACTAAATAAAAAAGCTCCGGAAGACCGGAGCTGTAAAAGTATTGAATCGGTACCGCCCGATTACTTCAGTTTGCGCTCGTCGGAAACCGTCAGTTTCTTGCGACCCTTGGCACGACGGCTGGCTAATACTTTACGGCCATTAGCTGTGCTCATGCGCTCGCGGAAGCCATGCACGCTCTTGCGGCGCTTACGGTGCGGTTGGAATGTACGTTTCATTTTTCCTGTTCAGTTTTCACGTTCGATCCGGCGGATATTCGCGGACCGGAATGGGGCCGGGAGAACGGCTCCGATCGGTTTGCCTGCCGGTCACCACACCTGCAGGTTTGTGAAAGGACGGCAAAGGTAAGGGATCGAGCCTACACTTTACCGGTTAAAACTGAAAAATCAGCCGGGGACTCCCCTCGATCAATGGATTAAAGCCTCAGAAGCAAGCTGTTCGGAACGGACCGCCGAACCAAAAAACAGGGCGCCCTTCCGGTCGAACGAAGCCGGATCATCGGTCGTGTAAAAACGGACCGTGCCTGATTTTCCCAACCGCGTCTCCATCTCCGGATGCCGCACCAGATACTCGGCCAAACTTCCGGCCACGATGGTGCCTTGCGTCAGCACTCGTTTATCCGTGGGCAAATACTGCCGGATCTTGGGTTCCAGCAACGGGTAATGGGTGCAGGCCAGCAGGACCAGATCGGTTTCCGCCGACTGAGCCAACAACGCATCCAGGTCTTTCTTTACAAAATAATCAGCACCCGGACCGGCATGTTCGCCTTGCTCGATGAGCGGAACCCAAAGCGGACAGGCCTGCTGATGGACTTTCACCTCCGGAAAGAATTTGGCCATCTCCAGCACATACGAATCAGATTGCACTGTACCGGGTGTGGCCAGAATTCCAACATGTCCGGTATCGGTATGATGACCCATCACTTCAGCCGTCGGACGAATTACGCCCAAGACCCGATTATCGGGTGCCAGTGTGGGAAGATCTTGCTGCTGAATCGTTCGCAACGCCTTTGCAGATGCCGTATTGCAGGCCAGGATCACCAATGGGCAACCCTGATCGAAGAACCATTTGACCGCTTGCAGCGTATACTCATAAATCGTGGAAAAGGAACGATGGCCGTACGGGGCACGGGCATTGTCACCCAGATAGAGATAGTCATATTGAGGCAAGCGATCCACCAGGGAACGCAAGACGGTCAATCCGCCGTAGCCTGAATCGAAAACACCGATGGGTCCGGTACGCATCATAGCTCAAATGTAATCCAATAAAAAAGCCTCCACAATGGGAGGCTTCTGAATCTGTTTATTCGATTAGTTCTTACCGGCTGGCTTAGGAGTCGGTTGCTGCAATTGAGCGGGGATCTTGATGCCCAGCTCAGTCAGTACAGACACGAGCAGATTGTCCTGTTCAGGGGCTACCAACAGCGCTTCGGGAGAAACCACGTAGGTGTATCCTTTTTTCTTGGCTACAGCATCGATGGCTTTACGAGCCTTGGTGATGTATGGCTCAAGAAATTCCTGTTGCTTGGCCTGAAGAACTTGCTGGATGAATGATTCAGCCTGACCGAGTTCGTCTTGGTAAGACTGTAACTCTTTACCGATGATATCACGTACACTCTTCGGCTTGGTGCTATCGGCGTACTCTTGTAATTTCTTCTGGTATTCGCTCTGGATGTAGTTGAGACGAGGCATGATCGAGTCCTTCACGAACTGTTGTCCGACCGTATCCAGATTCACTTTTTCAGCAGCCAATTCAGGCATCAGACCGAGGATATCGTTTACACGCACATAACCGATCTTGGTGGCTTGCGCGGCAGCCTGGTTCACAGCGGCTCCAAAAAGGACCAATGTCAGGATCAAAAGGGTTTTTTTCATGGTTTGTTTGTTTATCGTACGCCTAATTCTTTCAGAATGTCCTCACTCTTGTCGAGTTTGGGGTCGGCAAATATAATGGTAATTCCCTCACTTTTGTCGAAGACAAGCTCATAGCCACGGGCCACAGAGATCTTCTGTACGGCATTGAAAACCTTGTCCTGAATGGGTTTGATCAGCTCCTGTCTTTTCTTAAACAGGTCCCCCTCGAACCCGAAACGCTTCCGCTGCAGGTCACGCACCTCTTTTTCCAGCGCATACAACTGATCCTCGCGCTTTTTACGCAATTCTTCTGTGAGCATCACCTGTTCGGCTTCATACTCCCGGTACATCTTATCCAATTTGGATTGCTTACCGTCGATCTCTTTTTGCCAGTCGGACGCGATACCATCCAATTGAACCTGAGCCTCCTTATACGAAGGCATCTTGTCGAGGATGTAGCGCGTATCGATGATGGCATATTTCTGCGCCATCAATGCGCCGGCCCAGCAAAGGGTAAAGAGCAGAAAAAAGGATTTTTTCATACGGATGAATTTTATTCCGGTTCGAATCCGAGCATGAACGTGAAACGGGAGGCAGCTTTGAGTCCGGTTTGTCCGGGCTGGATCCGATCCAGACCGATACCATAATCAAATCCGAGCAAACCGAACATCGGAAGGAAGAAACGCATACCCGCACCCACGCTTCGACGCAGACGGAAGGGGTTGTAATCACGATAGTTGAACCAGCCGTTCGCCGCCTCGAAGAAGGTCATGGCATAGATGGTACTGCTGGGATTGGTGACCAGCGGGAATCGCATCTCGAGCTGATATTTATTGAAGATCGTGAAGAACTGACTGGCACTTTGCTGATCAGGATTGATGGTGGGATCTGAATTCTGATACACGGGATATCCGCGATGTGCCACGATATCAAATCCGAGCAGACCGAAGTTGTTGGTGAGTCCGGCATCCCCCACCTGAAAACGTTCGAAGGGAGAATAATCCAAGGCCCGGTTGTATCGACCCATGAAACCATACTTGGCCGCGATCTTCAATACGAATTGACGATTCTTTTCTGCACCCAAGGCCTTTCCGATCGGCACAAACCACTCAGCCCCGAAACGCCATTTGTGATACTCCGGGTTACGGTATTTGTTGTTGGTGGTTGCGATGGACTTATTGAACAGTGAATACGGCGGTGTGAACTGAACACTCGACGTGATGTTCGATCCGCTCGTCGGGAAGATCGGATTGAATACGGAGGAACGCTGCAGGGTCAGTTTGAAGCTGACGTTATTAGAGGTACCGTTCGTAAAGTTCTGATCGAAGATCGGGTAGTTGCGCAGCACATACTGCGTGTAGTTGAATGTGTACACCAAACTGAAATAGTCATCCGGCCACTTCAGCTGCTTACCCAATGAAATCGAGAAACCGGTTGTCTTCAGGAAGTTGGTATCCGAACGGGCTCGATCGATGGTACCGGTGAACGGATCGAATGCGTTCGAGAACTTACTGTTGTTGAAAGAGATCGTGAATGAGTTGCGTTTCTTTCCACCCAGCCAAGGCTCGGTAAAGGAAGCGTTGTAGGAACGGTATGCGCGTCCGTTGGATTGAACCCGTACACTGAGTTTTTGTCCGTCTCCTGTGGGCAATGGATCCCAGGCAGATTTTTTCCAGATGTTGCGAATAGAAAAGTTATTGAAAGTGACACCCAGTGTTCCGGTCAGACCGATACCACCACCCCAACCGGCAGAGAGTTCCAATTGGTCAGAACTTTTCTCTTCGAGTTTCCAGTTGATGTCCACCGTACCGTCTTCCGGATTCGGAACCACACCCGGATTGATCGTTTCCTGATTGAAGAATTGCAGGTTACCCAATTCACGTTGAGAACGGATCAGATCGGCTCGGCTGAATAACTCTCCGGGGATCGTACGAAGTTCTCGACGCACGACATAGTCTTTTGTTTTTTCGTTACCGGCAATGGTCACGTTCTTGATACGGGCTTGCGGACCTTCCATGATCCGGATCTCGTAATCGATGGTGTCACTATATACAGCCATCTCCACCGGTTCAGCCCGGAAGAAAAGATAACCATCGTCCATATAGTAACTGCTGATATCACCGCCCTCCTGAGAAGCTTCCTTACCCAAACGCTTGTTCAAGGTAGCAGCATTGTACACATCTCCTTTGTTGATCCCCAACAATACATTCAACAGCGAATCACTGAATTTAGAGTTCCCCTTCCACACGATGTTTCCAAAATAATACCGACGACCCTCGTTCACCTTGATATCAACATTCAGATTTCCTTTGGAGGTCAGGTATTGTGTGTCCGCTAAAATTTGTGCATCGCGGAAACCCATTTCATTGTAATAGTTCAGCATCCGCTCCTTGTCCTCTTCGTATTTCTTGTCATCGAATTTGGCGCCACTGAAAAGCTTGAAACGGAAATAGGGATCCAACAACTGTTTGGTACGCGATGGCGTCAGGAATCCCCATTCTTTCATGTACGAACGGAACGAAAGCGGTTCGGTGGTTCCGTACGGACTGCTTGACAGGTCGGGGCGAAGTGTCAGTCTCGACATTTCCTTGGTTCCCTTCAACCGACGTTTCAATTTGAATCCATCCACACGATCGTTTCCGAAAACACGAACCTCATTGATTCGAACTTTATTCCCCTTGTTAACGATGATCGTGAGCGAATTGGAGTTGATAAAGGTCGGATCCGGTTTTTCCTCGATACGAACGGTTACGTTCCGATATCCCTTCTCCATGAAATGCTTGGTGATCTTCTCGGTCACTTCCCGACGGGTGTTCTCCGAAATGATCGTCTGCTTGGTCAGCACCACTTTGGTGAGGATATCTTCTTCCTCCGTCTTTCGGATTCCGATGAATTTGTAACTGCCCAAACGCGGCCGCTCCTGCACATAGATCTCAAACCAAACCTTATCGCCTTCTACGCGCGTGGCATAAATGCGGATATTAGAGAAGAGCTTTTGTCTCCAAAGATTGTTGATGGCCTTTCCGAAGATCTCGGAACCGGGATGAATGAATTTGTCGCCGGGTTGCAGGTTGGCAATCGAGTAAACGATGGCCGTATCTGAATACTGAATACCCGTGATGTCAATACCACCAATGGTGTATTCCTTGACGATCTTGGCATTGGACCATTCGATCAATTTGGGATCGACGGAGGTAGGGGCTGTCGTATCACGTATCTCCTGTGCTTCCAAACGGAACACAGCCATTATCGCGACCACCAGGGCCCAGCTTGTTATACGCATCATCCGGTTCTGCATCAATTCGAGGGGGAAAATTGCAATTAATTATCTGTCAGTTAGTTAGGTAGTTCTTCCTGGCGGAAGGAGGGCAAATTAACGGATATTCCTGAAAGTCTTTGTTAAAACACCCCTTAAGGCAGCTGTTCGGAGGTTTTTCCAAAGCGTCGTTCACGCTGCTGATAATCGATCAGTGCCTCGTACAAATGCTGACGTCGAAAATCAGGCCATAGTGTATCCGTGAAGTACAACTCGGCATAAGCCAGCTGGTAGAGCAGGAAATTACTGATCCGATGCTCTCCGCTGGTTCGGATCATGAGTTCGGGGTCAGGGAATTTTTGAGTAGCCAAGTGGTCGGAGATCGTCTGCGCATCGATCGATTCAGGCTGTAGTTCTCCCGCCAGCACCTTATCGGCCATTCGACGAAAAGCCTGGGTGAGATCCCAGCGGCCACTGTAGCTCAAGGCCATGATCAGGTGCAATTGGTCGTTTTCGGCTGTCAACTCCAATGCTTCGGTCAGTTCCTGCCGGGCCGTGGGTGGCAGCATGGAAAGATCACCGATGACATGCAAGCGGATGCCATTCTTTTTCAGCTGTTCTACTTCTTTGCGGATCGTGTTAACCAGCAGTTCCATCAACCCGCTGACCTCGGCCTGGGGGCGGTCCCAATTCTCCGTAGAAAAAGCATATAAGGTCAGATAACGGATGCCCCATTCAGCGCTGGCCTCTACAATGTCGCGAACACTCTGCACACCATGTAAATGGCCGAACAGGCGATCTTCTCCTCTTTCCTTAGCCCAACGTCCATTACCATCCATGATGATGGCAACGTGTTGCGGCAATTGTGCCCGGTCGATCGGTGTAAATTGGTCTGCCATAAAAAAACCCCCTCGAGAGGGGGCATAAAATTACCAAGGTATTTCTGAATTCGGTGAAATCTAATTCGCGGTGGGGCAACGGTAGCTCTGCAGGTTAAAACTCACGTGCAGCATGGCCGTCACAAATTGGTCCTTTTGGCGGCTGTTTCCACGCTGGCGACCGGGTATGCCTACGCGGGGGCCGAGCTCATAGGATCGATCGCTCATGAGGTAACCGACCGATTGACTACCATCCGGATTTAGCGGGAATACAGCCGGATCCACATAGGTTTTGCTGACATCATCCAGATAATCTGTGTTGGTAAACCGATGCAACACCTCCAACCCGATATTGATTCGATCATTCAATGAATATTTGATACCACCACCGAAGGGGATGCAGAGAGCCGTTGTGCCGTAGGTTTTCCGGTCAGGATACAGCGCACTGCCCTGTCCCTCTGTTCCAAGCGGACGCAAAAAGATCTTTTCATCCAACAAATAAGCATAGGGATCGTAGCTGAATATCCCTGCCCCGAACGTGATGTAGGGAGTGAAACTGTATTCAGGTTCCCCCGGCATAAAACGGAAAAAATTGAAATCGCCCTGTACCGTCAGCTCCCAAACCCGGCTGTTGAAGCTGAGATTTCGGCTGTTCATGTATTTGTTGTGATCGTTGTAGATGTCCGAATAGCCCAGCTGGGCAAAAGAGACACCCACCCGTGCGGCGATATAATTGCTCAGATTCTTACGGAAGAAGGCCGTGGCGGCGATCTTGGGACGGTTCAGATTGGCCCGGGTATTCAGGTCTCCGAAATAATGTCCGGCACCCACCCCGAAACCAAACTCACCTTCCTGAACGATGGCGTCTTGAGCCTGTGCCGTCGCGAGGCTGAGCATTCCGGCGATAACCAACTGATAAACAATACGAAGTTGAAGTTTCATGGGATCGATTTACGTTCCGATGGGATAAGAACGACGAAGGTAGCCAATTTCTTGTGCGGATCAGTTTCGCTTATCCAGTCCCCAGGTCAATTTATTCCGCAGGGTCTGTAAAAAATTATCCTCGCTCAATCGCAATAAACCCAGGTCGAAGGATTCTTTTCGGACTGCCAGCTGAATGTCTTTGGAAATCACTTCCCGGCGGGCATCCAGGGAACAGATCACTTCTTCCGAACGACTTTCGATCTCAAAAGAGATCACATTGGTATCCGGCACCACGATCGGACGAACATTTAGATTATGCGGAGCGATCGGGGTGATGACGAAACTTCTTGAATCCGGAAACACGATCGGCCCCTGACAACTCAATGAATATCCCGTAGAACCGGTGGGGGTGGCAACGATCAATCCGTCTGCCCAATACGTATTCAAAAACTCTCCATTCAGATAGGTATGGATCTTGATCATCGAGCCCTGATCCTTCTTGTGAATAGTGAATTCATTGAGGGCGTAGGGTACTTCACCGAACAAAGGCCGACTGGCATCGACATGGATCAGTGTACGGCGGTCTTCCACAAAGGATCGCTGCACCATCGCCCGAATGGCGCTGGGAATATCCTCTCTTCCGATACTGGCCAGAAATCCAAGGCGACCGGAATTGATACCCACAATGTTGATCCGTTTTTCGCGGATTAAGGTCAATGTGTCGAGCAATGTACCATCGCCACCAAAACTGATCAAAAACTCAACCTCCTCACTCAGGTCCTGCGCCAAGCTGAATTGTCCGACGCCTTCCGGTAAACGGATCGAACCGAGTAACTGCTCATAAAAGGAACGGTAGATAACGGGACGAATACCTTGATGCTCCATTTCATCGAACAGCAATTGCCATTCGGCTTGCTGATCCGGATCGTAGACCCGGCTGTATACGGCCGCTTGCATCATCAGAATGGATACTTCCTGTGTAAAAATAGACCGTTTTCGCCGAAACGGTTGACAGAATACTCGAACCGGAACAAGAGATCATAGAAGAGCAGGATATCGATACCCACACCTCCTGCATACATTGGCGTATTCGCCAACCGGCCACGCAAACTCAGCTCGGGATCATGCACATATCCTGCCTGCAAAAAAGAACGAGCCATAAGTCGAATGGGAACCGTTGCCGGGTCCTTCCCTTTTTTATACGGAATCCGAATCGTGTGACGAACCAGTTCGCGCGTGAGAAACAACCGGGTCAACCCCCCTGCCAGTCCATCGACCACATAATATTCATATCCGGATACAAATTGGTTGCCATATCCGAGCATTCGCCGGTTGATGAATGGTTGATCGAAAGGAAACTTGATCCCCGCATACATGCCCAAGGCCAGTGACCATTTTTTATCCAGCGGCCAATGCATCATGCCCTTTGCATGCACCTCCCAAAGATCCATCGGTGTTCCGAGTCCCGACCTGGACAATTGCAACTGCGCCAACGGACCTTTTCGGGGATACGGCAAGTGATCAACCCGCTGATAATTTAGTACATAATAAAAACGCGGATACCGTATGCTGCCTCCTCCCCCGGGAAAATAGGATGGATTACGACGGTACACGGTGTCGGATACGCGCTCCGATTTCCACTGAAATCCGAATGTGTGTCGGGTGTTGATACGGGGTCGATATTGCAACTCACCGAGTGCCAGCACCTGATGCCGCAAAAAAAGATCAGGATCACGCAAGAAGACCTGCTTGTCGTTACGCGTCTCTACATTGACCTCGCGATTGCGACCCATGCTGAACCCCACGCGCAAGCCCCATCGCATACGCTTGTCGATATAAGGTCGTTCATAAGAAAGAGAGAGTTGTTGTGTATAGCCGCCCAAAACGGTGACGTTAGTACGATCGCCTCGACCGGTTGTATTGTTCAAAAACAATTGCGCGCCATAATTGACACGGCGCAAACTAGCCCCTTGCTCGAACAACCACTGGTTTAGGTTGCGATCGACCGGATCGAAGAATAACGCAGGATAAATATTGAATCGCTCCTTCACCCGCACCATCACCTGCACTCGATTTTGAACGATCGAATCCGCATACACGGTCACCTGCTGAAACAAGGTCGTGTTCATCAATACACGTTTCGCCTCCTCGAACCAGCTGACCAATTGAGGAAGCTGACAACTGTCGCCAACGGCAAAAGGAAGTTCGCGTATCAGTATGTGCTCCCGTGTATGTCGATTGCCTTCGATACGGATCGAATCGATGTACAAAAGAGGCAAGGCCGGTGAATAGGATGAATGCCCGGGTAGACCCGCTGGTTGGGCGAAAAGGGATGACGGAACTGAAAACAGTAAAAGAAAAAACAGCACCCAGTGCCGCCGCATAAAAAACGAACGAGAGACGCTACACATTTAAGTAGGTCATGAGGTTGTCGAAATTGCTGCGCAGCTGATTCGTGTATAATTCCTCCCCGAAAAAGCATACCACGTTGTACTCATAACGCTGAAACGTTGCCACGATATCCGATATCTCGGGTTTATTCAATCGGATGGTGACCGATAACTGTCCGCTCTCCGGCAGTATTCGGGTATTCAATTGCGTGATCTGTGCGTCGTGTGTTTCCACCAGCCGACTCATTTCACTGAATGCATATTGCCGCGGCTCCATTTCCAGTACCAGCAAGCCACCGGGCTCTTCCAACCGCATGAAGGAAGCCAGTGCCCGGATCAGATCCGAAGGCAATAAGGTGCCGATCAATTCCGAATCCGTGGAAACAACCGGGATCAAGGAGAGATGCTGCGCGGAGGCCAATTGTACAGCCATCAACATATGATCGTCTGCCTTAACAGAAAGCGGCTGCCAAAGGGTTTGACATGCCTCCAAGGTCTGCTGATCATCCTCCACCGACTGAAGCGCCGATTCACTGACCAATCCCACAAAGGCAGGACCCTCCGTTATAGGTAAATGCATGACCTGATGATCGGCCATTACATTCAAGGCCTCGAACACCGTATCGGCCGGACGTAAAAATGGTAGAGTCTGTGATAGGAGTTGACGACAGAGCATGTAGATCGACTTCCCCCAAAAGTACGGGAGTGGAGCGATGTAACTTGTTAATGCGGAACTACTGGGTTCGGGAATCGTTGCAGGAAGGCAGCGAGAATGCGGTTGAACTCGTCAGGCACTTCCATCATTGGAGCATGACCGCATTTATCGATGAAATAAAGCTCACTATTCGGGATCAAGCTCTTGAACTCCTCTCCCACGAACGGCGGCGTAACAATATCGTTATTCCCCCACACCAGCAAGGTGGGTAAAGAGATCTTGGACAATTCATTCCCCAGGTTGTTCCGGATAGCACTCTTGGCGAGGGCAATGATCTTGATGACCTTCAACCGGTTGTTGGTGATACTGAAAACCTCATCTACCAATTCCTTTGTTGCCGTGGCAGGATCATAAAAAGTCTGCTCGGTCTTCTTCTTGATATACTCGTAATCACCTCGTTTGGGGTAGCTGTCACCCATACCGTTCTCGAATAAACCGGAACTGCCTGCAAGGGTCAGTGACCGAGCCCGGTCTGTATGCTTCAGCAAATAAACCAACGCCACATGTCCGCCTAACGAGTTCCCCATCAGGTGCACCTCTTTCAACTCCAGTGTCTCTAAAAATTTGTGCAGGTATTTAGCCAATCCGCCGACTGAAGTATGCAACAGGTCCATGTCCAGCAGCGGCATCAAGGGCACGATCACCCGGTGCGTATGCTTGAAATGTTCGATCACCCCAGAAAAATTGCTGAGGTTACCGAAAAGGCCGTGTAGGAGAACCAATGGTTGTCCGACACCCTCATCGATAAAGTGGAACTTCTTGAAATCCTTGATCGCGTAAGACATACTAACTGCAGGGCAAGCCCCTCGTTGCTAAAATAGACTTTTTGGAACAAATGAGACCCAAACAGATAAGAACTGAAAATGAATTCTACAGAACAGATACCGACTCCGGAACAGCTCGGAAATATCGCTCCAAGGAATCATAAACATCTTTCCCACCCGGGATCCATCCACCCATACCTTGAAACAGCTCCATAAAAAACGGTTGGATGGTCTGCAGATAGTACGATTCCTGCAAATCACTCGCAGACACCACACCCGCCCACTGCAATCCCTGAAAAACCGCAGCCGAGAGGCTCAGTAACAATGCCAGATATAAAATAGCACCCGATAATCGATTGATGGTTCCCAGTTTAGCCAATTCCAATACCCCCTCGAGCGCTTTGGCACCCAATCGAACCAGGATCACCACGCCGATCAGGATGGCAAGAAAAGCAACCAAAGGCATCCACCTATCCGACACCGAAACCCGTTCACCCAACCAGCCTGCCACCACCGCACTGAACTTGAATGCTAGAAAAATACCGAGCCAGATGGAGACAAACGAAAAGACGGCGAGGATCAGTCCGCGTTGATAACCCAGATACAAAGCCGCCAAGGCCAATAGTGCTATGATCAGATCGATGCCCATTGGAAAAATTCGACGATTAGGACGCCGACAACATCTCTTTTATGAGGGTCGACAACGTTTTGCCATCCACCTTCCCGGAAAAAACCTTGTTGGCTGCACCCATCACCTTGCCCATATCGGCCGGACCACTTGCACCGACCTCCGTGAAGATCTGTTTCAATCCGGCTCGCAATTCTTCTTCCGACATAGGCTTGGGCAGAAACCGTTCGATCACAGCGATCTCTTCCGACTCTTTTGCCGCTAATTCAGGTCGATTCTGTTGTTGAAAGATCTCCAACGCATCTTTACGTTGCTTGACCATTTTTTGCAACAATTTGATCTCAGCTGCTTCGTCCATTTCGGCAGGTGCCCCTTCTGCAGTCTTTGCTACCAAGATCGCCGCCTTGATCGCACGTAAACTTCGAAGCGCCGCTTCATCTTTATTGAGCATGGCCGTCTTTAATTCGGCCATAATGTTTTTCTCGAGTGACATGGTATCAGGCTTTATTGTTGGCTAATTGTTTGGCACGGAATGTTTCGTAAAATTCTTTGGCAAAGGCCTTCATCTGCTCCACCTGATCGGCATACTGCGTCGCGCGACCATAGGTGTCGGCCATCGTCATCAAGGTCTGATAATAGAAATCAGCCATCTCATCCACCATCATCTGCTGCGTCCACAAATCGATGCGCAAAGCGGCTTTATCAGCCCCGTCCCAAAAAGAGACCATCATGGCCTTTGCCTTCTGAAATTGCCCTTCACCGGCATCACTTGCCGCCCATTGAATATCGGTAGGTACCCGCTTCTCGTCCAGTTCCACCTGGATCGTGATCGTTGATTGCTGCATAATAAAAATTGAACCGCAAAGCTAACTCAATATCGGCGCGCCGCCGCCAGCATCGACCCCCAAACTCCTTGTGCTGTCCGATCCCAACTGAACGACTCCGCAACCGAACGACCTTTTTCGACCAATCGTCGGCGAAGCGATTCATCGATGTACAAGCGGCTCATCTGATCTGCCAAGGCGGCCGGCTCCTTTGGATCAGCATAAAGAGCCGCCTCCCCGGCAATCTCCTGCATCGACGTGCCAACACTGGTGATCACCGGCACATCGGAGCACATGGCTTCCAGCACCGGCACCCCGAATCCTTCATAGAAAGAAGGGTAAACGAGTGCATAGGCCGATGCTGTGAGTCCGACTAACACTTCGAGATCCACATAACCCGTCAATACCACATCCGATCGATACTTATAGGTCGCCAGTAACGATTCGAAATCACCCGAATGCCAGGCCATCCGTCCCGCCAGCACCAACTTAAAATTGCTTTGCTGTCTTTTTTTGAAGAGCGAAAACGCCTTCAATAAACCGATCAGATTCTTTCGGGGATGGATCGCACCCGTATATAAAAAAAACTCTTTCCCCTCGGTAAATCTGTCTTTGATGGCGGTACGCTCAGTAATCTCGAACGGATGAAAGACCGGTTTCGCAGCACTGTACACCACATCGATCGCATCGGGCGACATTCCATACACATCAACCAACTGGCGCTTTGAGGTTTCAGAGACGGTAGCGACCCGCTGCACCTTTTTCAAAAACCGCGGGGTGTATTTCCGATAATAACGACCGATCGAGGCCGGCAACCAGCGGCGGTCTTGCAAAAAAGCCAGATCATGAACGACCAAGCATTGCGGAACCTGCGTGCGCAACGAGGCGATGCCATCCGGCGATACAAAAAGATCGGCCTTGAATTGCTTTAATACGGGGGGAATGCGCCA
This sequence comes from Chitinophagaceae bacterium, assembly GCA_947458625.1. GTDB lineage: Bacteria > Bacteroidota > Bacteroidia > Chitinophagales > Chitinophagaceae > JJ008. The sequence goes on along the minus strand of CANGZN010000043.1, from coordinate 123 downwards.
ATCATACCACAATTTCCACAACAACGGGTGACGGGCCGGTGGGGGAAGTATCCGCACGGAAACATTATCTGGCAGCGGAAGATCGGCAGGCGGCCGTCGGTCAAACAAAAACAGAAACTGATG
>CANGZN010000042.1 GCA_947458625.1 Chitinophagaceae bacterium | reverse complement strand
TAAATCAAAACCGGGACTTCCAGTTACCAACATATTATAATTACCACTGGAGGTTAAGTCGCGATCATAATTAATTGAGCCAAGGTCTAATAAGGCAAGTGAAAGCTTAAACTTATATGGCTTTGTTGAGTTTTCAGTTCGGTATTCATATGACACACCAATATCTGCACCAAAACCAGTACTTGTTGATTTAATTAAACTAGCGGGGGTGAATGATCCTAAATTTCCACTAATCCCTAAACCGATTGTTCCTCTAGAACCAGGAGCGAGGTAAATAGACGAATTAGGTAAACTTGGATTGTTTGTTAGCGTACCTGAAAGTTGATCGATTTGGATATAACTATTACCAGCACCCGCTAAATACTTAAAAGTGACACCTCCTTTTATCAAATGGTTCTTTTCATCCATAAAAACCCGACCATATGTTAATCCATACTCTGCCCAACCATTCGTGTTGATTCTCATATTATTACCCGAGGAAATGGTATATGGGAAGTTGATCTGATTATTCAGATCATTCAAAATCGTTTTAGCTAATTTGCCATCAAGGTCAGTTACTGAAAATTGTGCGCGAAGCCTGCTGGTAAAGGCGATTCCAGATTTTTTCGGTAAGCTTATCTGAAGAGAGGGACCTAATACATCCACATTTAATTGTCCGCTAATTCGACCATCTCCGCTGAATAAACTGTTCAACGCATCATCGGAATTGAACGAACTAAAAACATTACTCAAAGAATAACTGGCTTTGTTATTTCCAAAACCAGCGTTGATTCCAAATAAATTAAGATCGAACGAATAGCGTGAATCTGCTACTTGAGCAGGGTTAAAAAAGGCCGACTGTACTCCCGTGTAATTACCCATTCTGGTACCGGGAAAAGATAAAGACTGAGCAAAAGATGAGATTGTAAATAAACTCGCCAGGAGAAATAAAAAACGATGGTTTGCTTTTTTCATATGGCAATATTCGATTAATGATTTTAAAAAATAAAATATCTATCTCTGGTCACTAAATACTAGTATAAGTAATATATATTTTATAAAAACTCTATTACTATTATGTCTGTGGATTTGTTGATAACCTAACTAAACCACTGATAAAAAATTAATAAAGAGCTGAAATAGAAACAGTTCGTAGGATTATACAATACCAATAAGAAAAAAATATAACTGTTGATAAGAGTTGAATTTTCACCACAATCCTGAACACATAGGCTATCTCAAAAATAAACTGACATATTATCGACAGAATAAAAAAGAAAAGGAAAGCTAAATCCACACAATTCACAACAAATCCACACCCCAATTGGGGAGAAATTGTTCCTCTTTTATCGAAAAAGGATAGGATAATGTCAGATTACTGTTTTTAAAAAAATTAATTGAAAACCAATGCTTTATAATAAATTATAAGAAGAGGGTCGCTTCATTTTCGACAAAAAATAACCCATAAAAACCTATTTTTGCCACCCTAAATAATTGTATTTATGTCTGTTATACAGGATATCCGGGATAAGTATGCAAAGGTTACCGTGGTTTTGATTGCGCTCGCGCTTGTGGGTTTTATTCTGACTGATTATTTTTCTAGTCAATCCCGCGGAATGAGCTCACTTCCCAACACGATTGGTTTGGTGAATGGTAAGAAAGTTCTTTTTGATGAGTTTAATGATAAGGTGACTCAGGAAGAAGAGGGATTAAAATCACAAGGGTATCCACAAACAGCAGCATTATCTCAACAGGCGCTGGATAAAGCTTGGAATCAGGAAATCAATCAGATCGTATTGAGTCAGTCATTTTCCGACCTGGGTATTTCTGTCGGTAAGAAAGAGTTGAATGATCTATTATATGGTACAAACCCGTCTTCTATTGCGCGCCAGTACTTAAGCAACCCACAAGAGCCATATAATCCGGCCGCGGTACAACAAACGATCGCCCAGATCAGAAAAAGTGGCGATGCGAACCAGAAGACACAGCTTAATCAACTTCTCAACAATATGGCGTTGGAGCGTCAGTATGAGAAGTTTAATGCTGTTTTCTCCAATAGCCTGAACACGCCGAAGTGGCTGGTTGAAAAACAAAATTCAGATAACAGTCGCCTTGCAAAAATCTCTTTTGTAAAAGAGAACTATACCAATATTTCGGACAGTACCGTAAAGGTGACAGATGCCGAGATCAGCGAGTATGTTGGTAAGTATCCCAAACAATTCAAACAGCAAGAATCCCGCTCGATCGCCTATGTTTCATTTTCTGCAGCTCCTTCGTCCACCGATAGTACGGCTGTTTTACAGGAGATATCACAGTTAAAAGAAAAGTTGGCAACAGCAGATAGTGTAGGCATGTTTTTAGCTAGCGAGGGCGCCTCTTTCTTCGATGGCTATATCAATGCAAACACGGTTCAAATTGCTGTGAAAGATTCTATTTTTCGCCTGCCGGTTGGTGGTGTATACGGACCGTATTTGGATGGAAACAGTTATGTGGTTGCTCGCATGATGGGCTCAAAGATCCTTCCAGACTCTGTAAAGTGCAGACACGTGTTGATATCTAATGATATCGCCAACGGAGGATTTGCGGACAGTCTTGCAGCAGCAAAAATCGATAGTGTTAAGAAGGCTATCGAGGGTGGGGCCAACTGGGGTGAGATGGTAAATAAATACAATCCCCAGTCAGACGGAAGTCGTCAGGCTGCGGGAGAAATGACATTCAGCTCTACACAGATCCAAGATGAAGGATTTGCTCCTGAGTTTGCCAAGTTCATCTTATTCGACGGAAAGCCGGGTGAGCGCAAGGTGGTAAAAACATCTTTCGGATATCACTACATAGAAATCCAATCATTCATTAAACCAACCACCCATTATAAAGTTGCCTATCTCCCAAGAGAGATAGTAGCTAGTCAAGAAACAGATAATGCCGCACTGAATCAAGCCAACGAGTTTGCTGCGGAAAGCCGTGACCATAAGGCGTTCGAAACAAACTACGAGAAGAAGTGGAAAGCGAAGGGGCTGACGCGCAACCAAGCCCCCAACATTCCATCTTGGTCTTCTGAGATCCCCGGACTCGGATTGTCGAGAGGGTTTGTTCGCTCTATTTATGAGGCTGATCTGGGCGAGGTCCTGAAGCCGGAGCGGATCGAAAGCAACTATGTGGTTGCTGCGGTTACAGAAGTGTTGGAGGAGGGAACCATGTCGGCAGAAAAAGCCAGACCCTCTGTGGAGCCGATGCTTCGGAATCGTAAAAAAGCAGCAGCGATTCAAGCCAAGATAGGAGCCATCACCACCCTTGAAGCGGCCGCAACAGCATTGGGTGGAAAAACGATCGAAGTGGGCGACAGCCTTCGGATGACCGGCACTCAGAATGTGGCGATCGGATTTGAACCTCGCGTCCTGGGTGTTGCCTTCAACCCAGCAAACCAAGGTAAGGTTGTGAGTACAGCCATTCCTGGACTGGCGGGTGTTTTTGTGGTTCGGGTCGATCAACAATCCACCACCCCCGTTTTAGCCGGCGACATACAAGAGCAGCGTAAGGCCCGGACGGAACAAGCCAAACAAGCCCTTAGCAACCAGTATAGCCCAAATAATCCACTTTCTATACTGCGCAATGCAGCGGAAGTAAAGGATTATCGGTCTAAGCGTTATTGATCGCACCAATACTAACTGTAGCCCGCCCCTGTTCAGGGGCGGGTTTTTTATGTCCACACCTATATCCCCGTGGAAAAAAACCACCAACATTTCTTTAACAAAACAAAGAACTACAACCGACCCACCGGCACTAACTTTGCGAAATCATGTCAGATCCCCTGGTTAATAAGGTTGCGGAAAGCGGACTCATTACATTGAACCTGGAAGATTGGTATCCGCGCGAGGAGATTTGTGTCTTCGACCTGAAAGACCATCTATTTATGGGGTTGATCCTGAAAGAAAAAGAATTCCGGGAAGCGCTTAAGAACACCGATTGGTCTATCTACCAGAATAAACGGGTGGCCGTCACCTGTTCGGCCGATGCGGTTATACCCGCCTGGGCGTATATGTTGATCGCCACCTATCTGGCACCGGTTGCTGCGGGAATATACCAGGGAAATGAGCAGGAGTACAGACGCAGTCTCTTTCATGAACAACTTCGCCAGATCGAACCAACAACGTATCAAGACCAACGTGTTGTGGTGAAGGGTTGTGGCGACCTTCCTGTTGGGCCCGACGCCTATCTTGAGATCACCCGCATTTTACAGCCAGTTGTAAAGAGCATCATGTATGGTGAGCCCTGTAGCACTGTTCCTATTTATAAAAAACCCAAATAAAACAATATGAAAAAGATCTCTACACTTTTTATTGCCCTCTTTGTTTTTGCACAAGCATTTTCACAATCAGCAGAAGAGGTAATCGCCGGCTATGTAAAAGCGATCGGCGGCGAGGAGGCTATTCGGAAAAACACCACCTGGAAGATGACCGCAAAGGTTGATATGGGTGGAATGGAGTTGCCGATCTATTTCCTCAAGGCGCCAAACAAGATGAAAGTTTTTGCAATGTTTCAAGGAATGAATTTTGTTCAGCAGGCGTACGATGGAGCTACCGCTTGGAAGACCAACCAAATGACCATGAAAGCGGAGAAGTCAACCACCGAAGAGTCTATCAACCTCGCCCAAGAGTTGTTGGAAGAGCCGGATGTAATGATCACCTATAAGTCGCTTGGATATACGGTGGAGAAGGTTGCGGATGAAACCATTGACGGCGCTGCTTGTCACGCCATCAAAATGACAAAAAAGCAAAAAATCGCGGAAGGAAAGCCGGTTGATAATATCGTTACCTATTTTATTGATAAATCAAGTAACGCCCTTGTAATGACACGCACCGTTTCTCAGGAACCAGCAGCAAAAGGCGCGGTGATTGAAACGCTTTTCAGTGATTATCAAGAAGCGGGCGGAATTTTTGTTCCGTTTTCCATGACGATTCGTGTCGCGGGCGGCCCCGGCCAAACTATCAAGTTTGAAAAAGCTGAAGCCAACGTAACCATCGACGAAAAAGAATTTGCTTACGAAACCAAATAAAAGCAACCATTTATGCGATTCACCTTTCTGGCAGCCACTCTTTTGGCTGCCCTTTTTTCTTCTGCACAAAACAACCTTACCGGCGACGATGTTTTTGGAGATATCCGCGCCAGACAGATCGGTCCGGCCGTAATGAGCGGACGCATCACCGATCTAGAAGGTCATCCAACCAATCCGCGCACCCTTTGGGTGGGAACAGCCGGAGGGGGTGTATGGAAATCAGAGAACACGGGCGTGAGCTTTCTACCCATGTTTGATAAGCACAACCAATCGATCGGCGCCATCACACTCGATCCAACCAATCCCGATAAGGTGATCTGGGTGGGTACCGGTGAGGTGTGGACAAGAAACAGCGTATCGGTCGGAGATGGTATTTATAAATCCACGGATGGCGGACAAACCTGGAATAAAACAGGATTAGAAAAGTCCGAGCGCATCAGCGCGATCCGCGTGAATCCCAAAAACAGCCAAGAGGTTTTTGTGGGTGTATTGGGAAACCTGTGGGGTAATAGCACAGAGCGTGGTGTATACAAAACAGCAGATGGCGGAAAGACCTGGGAGAAGATTTTTTATTTGAACGACAGTACGGGTTGTTCCGAATTGATCATGGACCCATCCAACCCCAACACCCTCTATGCTGCGTTTTGGGAATTTCGTCGCACCGCGTATTCATTCAACAGCGGTGGATATGGAAGTGCTTTGTATAAATCTACTGACGGAGGAAAGAACTGGAATAAAATCCACAATGGTTTTCCGGCAGGAAAATTGGGCCGGATCGCAGTTGCTGCAGCACCCTCAAAACCCGAAATTCTATATGCGGTAATTGAGTGTGAAAAACCGGAGCAGAAGGGCTTGTACAGAAGCGAAGATGGTGGTGCGAATTGGAAACACCTGAATGCTGACTTTGAATTATCGGTTCGTCCGTTTTATTTTTCACGGATCGTGATCGACCCGAAGAATCCGGACATCATCACCAAGGCGGGTCTAAACGGTGCGATGAGCCGTGATGGCGGAAAAACATTTCGTTCTTTTTCCGGCATCCATGCCGATGTGCACGATATCTGGTTTGGTGTAACCAATTCAGATGAGGTGATTCTGGGTGATGATGGAGGTGTGTGGCGCAGTCGGGACGCCGGAAATACCTTTGAGCATGTAAAAGGATTGCCCGTAAGTCAATACTATCATGTGAGTATTGACAATAAGACGCCCTATAATGTATATGGTGGTCTGCAGGATAACGGGTCGTGGTATGGTCCCTCCTCTTCCATCGGAGGTATTACCAATGGCGATTGGAAACGAATTGGTGAGGGGGATGGATTTCGCGTACTCGCCCACCCCACGAAAAATATCACCTATAGTGAAATGCAGGGCGCGGAGTCGATCTGGAGATACGATATAGATAATAAGTCATTGAAGAACATAAAGCCTTATCCACAATCGGGAGATCCAAAGCTTCGCTTTAACTGGAACACACCCATTTCATTGAGTCCGCAACAGAATGATCGGATCTATGTGGGAAGCCAGTTTGTTCATCGCTCCAATGATCGCGGCGAAACCTGGAAACGGATTTCCCCCGATCTAACTACTAACGATCCAAAGAAACAACAACAGGATAAATCAGGCGGACTTTCTGCCGACAACAGTGGTGCAGAGAACCACTGTACTATTTTCTCCATCTCTGAATCTCCCATCGATGAAAAAATCATTTGGGTGGGAACGGATGATGGAAACATTCAGGTCAGCGAAGATGGTGGCGCGAGCTGGAACAACCGAACACCCGACAATACAATCGTACCAAAGAATACCTGGGTGTATCATATCGAGCCCAGCCACTTTAATAAGCAAACAGCTTATGTGGCACTCGACGGTCACACACAAAACGATCTTACACCCTATGCCATCAAAACAGCGGACGGAGGAAAAACCTGGACCCGCTTGCCGATGAGTGGGGTTAAAGGTTTTGTTCGTCATATTCATGAAGACCTTAAATCTCCCAATTTGTTATTCCTCGGTACCGAGATGGGGCTTTATGTTTCCTTGAATGGTGGACAAGACTGGCTCGCTTTCACCAACAACATGCCCCCTGTGCCCGTGCACTATATTGCTCAGGATGCAAAAACAAACGACATCGTTCTCGCTACACACGGAAGGGGTGTTATTGTTTTGGACGACATCTCTCCCCTTCGGGAGATCACACCCGCCGCGTTGCAGCAGGAAGTAACCCTGTTTTCAACCCCCACCGCACAATTCAACGATGAGGCGGGATTTGGAAAACCGGGTGATGCGGGTCAATACGTTGGCGCAAACCCGAATCGAGATGCGCGCGTTGTGTATTACCTAAAGAACCGACACACGTTCGGAAAGATGATGTTGGAGATACAGGATTCAAGCGGAAAGAAACTGGCATCCCTTGCCCCCGGAAAAAAGAAAGGGATCAACATCATGTATTGGGACGGTCGGATGCAGGCACCGAAACTAGCGAAAGCCAAGACGTTTGCTCGCGGTGGATTCTTTGGTCCGCGTGTTTTACCCGGCAGCTACAAGATTGTGTTGACAAAAGGAAATCAAACCTATACCGGCAACATTTCCTATGAGCATAATCCGGCATCTGGCTTTACGTTGGCCGACAAGCAAGCCAATTACCGGTATTCGATGGAGTTGTATAATCTGAACGAGGATATTGCCTACACAACCTACCGAGTCGATCAGTTGCTTGAGAAGTGTGATTCTTTATCCAAGCAAAAGGAATTTTCCAAGTCTGCGCTTGCGATCAAAGGAAAGCTGGAAAAGTTGAAACAAATACTCGTTGTAACTACGGGTGATAATTATGTAGGTTCTGCACCTCCTCAGTTGAAGGAAAAATTGGCGACACTTTACAATGAGGTTGCCGGTTATCAGGGAGCGCCTAGCCAGAATGAGATAGAGAACATCAATCAGTTGGCTACAGAAACCAAGAAGGCTATCGCTGAGCTGGAAACGATTTTGGAAAAGGACTGGAAGCCTTTCTCGAAGAAGGTAGAAGAAAAGGGATCGGTTGCTGACCCGAAGATCAAGACAAGAACAGAGTTTTTATCAGAACGGTCCTGATAGAGTGCTATGAAAGAAGGCGGGGGTGGTTAAAACCATCCCCGCTTTTTCATTATAATCAGCATGATACCTGGAATAATAAACATCAATCCGATCGCGATATAGAATCCGTATGGATGATGCGCTGTTGGGATCACGTCAAAATTCATTCCGAAAATACCACCGATCACAGTGGCGGGCGCCAACAGGCAGGTTACAATCGTCATCACTTTCATCACCTCGTTTAATTTCAGATTGACATTACTGATGTAGAGGTCTTGTACACTGATCATTACGTCGCGGTAGTTGTCGCTGAGGTCGACCGCCAACAGAATGTGATCATGTACGTCTTTGAAATACTTGGTAGTTCTTTCTTCCAGCCAATCCGACTCACTGCGAAGAATACCGGCCACCAGATCCCGAACGGGCGATACATTTCGTTTGATAACGATCATCTCTTTTCGGAATTGGTTGATGCGCGCCAGTGATCGCTTGTTGCTTTTACGACTGACTTCATCTTCCAGGTTTTCGACCTGATCGCCCACTTTTTCCATGACCAGGTAATAATTATCGACGATCAAATCCAACATAGAATAGAGAAGATAATCGGCCGATCGTTGACGAAGCTGGCTTTTCGGTAGAGAAAGCTTGTGTCGGATCGGATTGAACACATCACGACTCGCGTCTTCTTGAAAGGACAGAACAAATCCTTTTCCCAAAATGATGCTGATCTGTTCAGACTCGATCGTTTTCTTTTCCTCATTGAAATAAAGCATATTGAGGAGACAGAAAACCTGTTCGTTCATTTCATCCATTTTCGGACGCTGACCGATACTTAATATATCCTCGGTGATCAGCGCGTGCACGCTATAGTGTGCACAAATCGATTCAATGTCCTCTTTTCGAATCCCATCAATATTGATCCAGGACACGGTATCTTTTTCCAAGTACGGAAAGGCCTCATCAATTTTGACGTACTCGCTGACCTCCAGGGAGTCGGCGTTGTAATCGTGTACGGATATATGAATATGTTCGGCCTCTTGTCGGGCTGCCGCGATCGTCGGGTTGACAGCAAGGATTTCCCCGGTTCGTTCGGACCCGGCAACCGGATTGCCGGAGATGCGACGCAGGTAATTGGTCGAACGCTTATTGATCATGTATTAGAGTTTATCGTAAAGGGCACGAAGACGATCTCGCGTCATTTGTTTTTCCCAGTCTTTACCCAGTGCGTTTTCCCAAAGCGGTTTCATGCCCATTGAAACATCGATCATCTTGTTGAACTGATCGTCACTCAATCCGCTGCAGATCCCGGCTGGAATATCGATCTTATTTTTTTCTACCATGTATTTGAACTCTTTCACGCCGGCCGGATAGAATTCTTCCAGGTGATTCATTACAATGCAGTTCCCGATGCCATGCTTGGTGCCGAGTAGATAACTCAGCCCGTAACTCACCGCATGCGCCACTCCAACTTGCGAATAGGCGATACTCATACCTCCGGCGTAGGAGGCCATCATGAGTTGATCGTCAGACTCTTCATCCCACACGTCTTTTTCTACAAATACTTTTCGACAAAGCTCCAACGCCTTCTCGCCGTAGCTTTTACTGAATTCGTTCAAAAAGGTTCCTTCCAAGCTTTCGATGCAGTGAATGTAACAATCCATTCCGGTGTAGAAGCGTTGGTTCACCGGTGCATCTTTGGTCAGTTCGGGATCCAGAACGATCTGATCGAAAGGCGTGAAGTCGGAGTTCATACCGAGTTTTTTCGTAGGACCGGTCAGTACGGTTGTTCTCGACACTTCTGCTCCTGTTCCACTTAATGTTGGAATACCAACTTTATACACGCCGGGAACTTTTACCAGATCCCATCCTTGATAGTCTGCGGATGAACCGGGATTGTTCATCATCAGAGATACCGCCTTGGCTAGATCCATGGTGGAGCCACCTCCGATACCGATCACTCCGCTGATGGATCCGAATTCCTGTTTCAATCGAGACGCCAACTCGTCGACATAGATCGTTTTGGGTTCGCTGGTAACATCTACATATAAAACGATGTCGTTGTCTCTCAGGGGAATTCGGTTGGGGAGAGATTTTCCTTCAAAATAATGATCGACCAAAAAAACCATGGGCTGACCGGCTTTTCGGTGTGGGTTAAGTATCTCATCGAGTTGTTCGAACGAACCTCTTCCATATATGACGTATCCGACCAGTTTGAAGTTTCTGAATTTCATTCTTTGTCTGTTATAAAAGTTTTTCGGCTTTATGGAGGTCTTCCGGCGTATCAATCTCAACGCCCAGATAATCAACCGTCAGCATACGGATCGGCATTCCATTTTCAAGGAAGCGGAGGCATTCAACTTTTTCAATCGCCTCCAGTGTTCCCATGGGCCAACTGATAAAATCCAATAGTGCTTGTTTTCGAAAGGCGTATACGCCGATGTGTTCGTAATAAGTAACCGCTGTATTGGTGTCTCGAGGAAACGGGATGCGACTTCTACTGAAGAATAGCGCATCGTTTTTTTTGTCGATGGCTACTTTAACAAAATTCGCGTCGTCGATCTCTTCTGGTTTTTCGAGTATCTGCATCATGGAGGCTACAGAAACTGATGGGTCGTTGAATAAACGGATCAACCCCTCCAGCGCATCTTTCTTTATGAACGGCGTATCGCCCTGGATATTGATGATGATATCGGTGTTCAGGCCGATCGCTGCTTCAGCAATTCGGTCGGTGCCGCTTTCATGTGGTTTTTGGCTGCGGAAAACAGATCCGCCGACGGATCGGATCTCGTCTTCGATCTCATCATTGTCGGTTGCCACGACCACCTCCTCAAACAAACTGCTTGATTTGACCGCCTCGAAGGTGCGTCGGATGACGGAGACACCACCGAGTGGATGCATGAGTTTACCCGGAAATCGGGTGGCGCCGTATCGCGCGGGTATCAGAGCGGTGACGATCATGTTGCAAAGCTATTGGTAAGTGGGCAACAGATCTTAAAAACAGGCACGATTCCGATCACTCTTTATTCTTTCTGAATGGAAATGCCATCAGATCGCCGATCGATTCGTCTTTTTCAGCAGTGTAATAGCGGTCGAGACCATATTGGATCTCTTCGGTGGGCAGGTGGGTCCAGGTGCCGAACAGCCTGTCCCAGATAGAGAACACGGCCCCGTAATTACTATCGGTATAGGGCTGTTTCCAATGATGGTGAACCTTGTGCATGTTTGGGGACACAAACAGCCAGGATAGTGCCTGGTCTGTTTTTTTCGGAAGTGAAATGTTCGCATGCGTAAAGGCGGTAGAGACCACCACCAGTGTTTGATAGATCATAACAGCGTACATGGGCGCTCCGGAGAGAAAGATCAATAAGAGGAAAAAGAGGCCTCGCAGGAGGCTATCGCCCGGGTGGTGGCGAAGGCCTGTGGTTACATCCACTTTTGTATCGCTGTGATGGATGACATGGAAGCGCCAAAGAAAGGATTGATTGTGCATGACCCAATGTACCAGCCAGCTGCTGAAGTCAAGCGCCAGCACTCCGATCAAGATTGTTGCCACCACATTGGCTTGGCTCCAGTAAACGATACCGAATGAGGCTGACCGGCACCAATCGGATAGCTGAACGATCAGAACAGCCAGTGCTGTGTGCAGGATGAGATGAAGTACGGTAAATGAAAAATTCACTGCGGCGTGTTGCCATTTCGTTCGCTTGTAGGATAGCTTCATTAGTGGGATCGCGCCTTCCAGTATCCAGAAAAAAACCAATCCGCCCACGAGCAGACCAAGTCTTTCCAGCGGACGCTGTTCCAGTGATTGAAAATATTCGATGAAGGAATTATTCATGATCAGGCGATGTTTTCGGTTTCAGGATTTTCATTAAGAATTTTTTCGGCTATTTCTACTTCCTCATTCAGTACGAATAATTTGATGCCGCCGACTGCGAGATTCAATAGTGGATCGATCGTTACGGTGTGTTCATCTTGCAGGTGTGCTTTTATACCAGCGTGAAGAAGTTTTCCCAGCGCGATGTGTGCGGGCACATAGGTATCATATCGGCGGATGCAGACAAAGGCCATTCTTAAAAATAAAAAATCCCCTCGAGTTCGAGGGGATTTCTGATGATTTGTATCGGTTATTGATTCAGCATGAGGGGCATGACCAGCATCAACACCTCTTCGTTGTCTGTTTGTGCTGTGGGTCGGAGGATTCCCGCCTTGGTGGGTGTGGAAAGGGAGACAATCACTTCTTTTCCTTCGAGGGCTCCAAGCATTTCGATGAGGAATTTTGCGTTGAAGGCGATCATGATGTCCTCTCCGTCGTATTGACATTTCATGCGCTCATTTCCTTCCTGGCTAAAGTCAATGTCTTGCGAAGCGAGTTGAAGTTCGCTTCCTGAGATATTGAGGGCGACCTGGTTGGTGCTTTTGTTACTGAATACATTTACACGTCGCAGGGCTGACTGAAATTCGTTCCGATCAACGGTGAGCGTATAGGGGTTCTCGGCCGGTATAACCACTTTATAGTCTGGGAACCGCGCATCGATCAATCGGCAGCTCATCTGGGTACCACCATGTTTAACAAACAGGTGGTTGCTGTTGTAGCTGATCGTGATCTCGTCGTTGGAGTCGGGGATTGCTGCTTTCAGGAGGCTGAGTGGTTTTCGGGGTACGATGAAGGAGTCAGACTTCGGGCACTTCACGTCGGTTCGCTTGTATCGAACCAATCGATGTGCATCGGTGGCGACGCATTGCATGCCTTTTTTGTCCAGCTCAAAAAAGACGCCGGTCATGGCTGGGCGGAGGTCGTCGGTGCTGGTAGCGAACAATGTCTTGTTGATCGCGGTGACCAGGGCGTTGGCTGTGGTAGTGAAGCTGGTGGTATCATCAGCAACGGGTTCCTTGGGGAAATTGTCGGGGTTTTCGCCCATGACTTTGTATTTCCCGTTATCGCTGGTGATCTCGATGCCGAAATTTTTGTCGATGTTGAATGTAAGCGGCTGATCGGAGAGGTTTTTGAGCGAGTCGATCAGGATCTTGGCCGGGATACAAACACGACCGGATTCTTTCGCATCAATATCAACCTGAACACGCATGACCGTTTCCAGGTCTGTTGCCACGACTGTGAGTTGATTTTTATTGATCTCAAACAGAAAATCTTCCAGGATGGGCAATACGGTGTTCGCATTGATCACACCAGAGATGTGTTGAAGTTGACGAAGGAGTGTTGCGGAGTTTACCAGAAATTTCATGTGGACGATTTGGGGATTAACCAAGGCCACGAAACTACATATTTTTGGCCCTTTCCGGGAGTGTGGGGGATTACTGGTGGATTACCCGTTCCGGCTGTTGAAAAATCTAAACATGGCTCCTTTTCG
>CANGZN010000041.1 GCA_947458625.1 Chitinophagaceae bacterium | reverse complement strand
TTCAGTTTGATCCGGTCGATCTGTTTCCATCCGACCGGTTTGCTGTGCAGACAGGATCGTTGTTGTCGTCAAAAGAACAAGGAGTATTATATAATTTTTCATATCTGATTTTATTGCTCAAAAAAACAAATACTTCCACCTACCCACATACGATCTTTATTGTACCGGGTGCCAACCATTTTCCCTTTACTTAGACGCGCGAGATTCAGGGTAGGGATAGGTTTGGGGGCGTCTTCCGGCCAGAAATAAAATAAACGGATCTCCAGTTTAGCCGGGTCATCGGGTGTGGGGATCACCGGCGCGTAATTCACTTTTCGTTGAAGGATCCAATTGGATGGATCTTGGATTTGCTGAAGGTCTTCCGGCGTTGGATCGATGATCACGCCCTGGCCGGCGAAAGAGAAGAGTGGTTTTAGTACATATTGCGAAAGATCGGGGGGGATCTGTTTCACCTCATTCAGGAAATAGGTCGTTGGTACGCAGGGATGATGTAAATAGGGGAGTAGAAATTTACTGACTCGATAGAACCAATTCGGGTGCGGACACCATTCTACGGTTGAATCTTTCTTCAATAGCTCACCCTGTTTTCGGATCGATTCGGGTTGCTGTTCTAATTCATCAAAAATGATCCGATTGTAGATCCTTCGGATCGGATTTAATTGGCCATCTCTTAGATAATGAAGTCTTCCGTCATGCAAGCGGATATCGGTCAGACAAACAATCGGTATTTTCAATAGGTCCTGCGTAATGGCAAAATCAATTCGAGTTTTTTGCTGGGCAGGAAGGATCTCCAACAATATAACGTTCTCCGGATCGTGTTGGCCGATGATACAGTTCCGGAGCATCTCCAGATATCGGGGCTGATCAAGTCCGCTCAAATAAGGGCTTAGGGAGTCCTCTATCGGATGGATCAGTCGGTACCATTCGGCGAGTTTGGACTGATAGCCGAAAAGGCTTGGGAAGCCTTGCAATTCGATCAATTGGGGTTGGAGATGGCCCTCTTCGTTGGAGCAGACGCCAAAATCAAATGCCAGAAATGCAGGACGTCCTTCCGGCCCGGGGATTCTCCACTGAGCGGGTAAGGCTCGTTCAGTACGAGCCATGAATTCCGGCTCCAGGATCTTGTCAATGATGTAGGATCCTGTATCGATCATTTGTTGTGTGAACCGCTGGTCGATGAAAGCCGGTGTTTCGGCAATACGGAAATCGAGTTCGCCCGGGTATGTATTTTCTATCGCTGCCAACATCGATCGGTATCGATCCGAGTCGAAGGAAGCATTGTAGGATTGGCGATGGCGTTCGATCATATTAACGGGCTGAAGGTAAATTAGACAATCCCGACTAAATAAGCAATGATCAAGCGTAGACTTCTGACAAGGACTCAGCGGCTTGGCGTAAGAAATTTGGCAGTACTTGCAGATAGGTCATTTGGATCTTGTCTTCATCTTCTAGCTGATCCAGCATGCTTTGCCATTTTTGTTCGCCGTGATTTTCGATTACTTGTTGTTTTTTGTCTGCTTGCAATAGATATAACCGCATTCCACTAGGATCCGCTTCCGGGTGAAATTGTGTGCCGACCATCCACGGGTTGATCCGCGCCGCCATCAAAGCTCTTTCATAGGGCACATGGGGTCTTTCCTTTTCCAGGCAAAGGGTCATCCCGCCCATTTCTTCAAGCCGGTGCTCATTCGGGTGTATGACTTGGTAATCACGGCTGTCGACCGCATAGAAAGGATCGTTCAGTCCCTCGAATATGATTTCATCTTTCCCTCCGATTAGACGGTGTATCGGAAACACCCCGAAGGCGGTCGAGTGACGTTTGCAAACCATGCCAAGATTTAGGTGTCTGCAGGCCAGTTGAAACGAATGGCAGATGAAGAAGATGAACTTTTTTCGATGTGTGTCCGGATTCGAGTTGTGTCGGATGACCCGATCGAGCCAACGACACCACTGTATATCCCAGTCTTCGTAACGGCTCGATAAGGGATCGCCCGGTCCACCGGTGGAAATAAAAATATCATATTCCATACCCGGCAAGGCGGCTTCTTTTCGTACATCGAAAATGTCGACCTGTATTTCCAATTGTTCTTTTTTCGACCAGTCGGTCAGTATCTGGTCTAGGCATCGCATGCCCTGATTAACGGCACCGTTGTAAAGATCTAAAATAGCAACGCGCAGCGGAAGTGGAGCCATGGCAATCATCTGGCGAAATTAATTGAATTACATCCCCAATAGGTTGAGAAGTACATGTGTATTCTCCACAGTTGTGGATTTATTTTCTTCTGAATACAGGCTTTCCGTTGATGTAAGTGGCATTCACTTTCGTATTCAGGAGTTTATCATTTTCAGCCAGCATGATATCCTGGTCCAGCACGATAAAATCTGCCCATTTGCCTTTCTCCAAACTACCCTTTTCCTTTTCTTCAAAGCTTCCTTTTGCGGCCCAGATCGTCATGCCGCGCAGTGCTTGTTCGCGGCTGAGTGCATACTCGGGTAGAAAACCCTTTTCCGGCCAACCGGATGCATCTTTTCGTACTACCGCACTGTAAAATGTTTTGATTGGTGAAATATCTTCAACGGGGAAGTCTGTTCCGAGTGGCATCCATCCGTTTTGTTCCAACAGTGGCTGATATGCGTAGGCGTGTTTAATTCGCTCTGAACCCAGTCTTTCCTCTGCCCAATACATGTCAGAGGTGGCGTGTGTGGGTTGAACCGACGGAATGATCCGAAGCTGTCGGAATAGAACCAGGTCATATGGATTCACGACTTGAGCATGTTCGATGCGCCACCGTAGATCATTTCGTTTGGGTAAATACCTGGCATAGGTATTTAAAATAACCCTGTTACCACTGTCGCCAATCGCGTGGGTGCACATTTGCCATTCGTTTTCGAAACACCAACGTGCTATCGAGTCAAAATGCTCCGGTCGGCTGAGCAGAAATCCGGTATGCCCGGGCATGTCATGGTAGGGGTGAAGCAAACAAGCGCCTCTGGATCCCAATGCACCATCGCCATACACTTTAAAACTCTGTACTTGTAAGCGGGACGATTTTAATTTTCCGTTCTCTTTTGCGTAGCGATAATTATCGGGGTCGTCAGACAACATCACATTCAATCGAATCTGTAACTGCTCCTGCTCCTGTAATTTTTTCAGTTTGGGAATATGTGAATGATGCAGTCCGCAATCTGTAATGGAGGTCAGTCCAACCGCCAAACAGTTTTGTTGTGCGGCTGACAACGCCAAAGCATATTCCTGTTCAGTGGGTGCAGGAATCAAACGTGACACCCGATCAACTGCATTGTCGATCAGTAAACCGGTGAGTGTACGGCCTTTGGTTACAAATTCACCACCGGTGATCGTATCGCCCGGTGCGATACCTGCCAGGCGCAGGGCAGTTTCATTTGCCAGTGCTGCATGGCCGTCGATTCGTATCAATAGTGCCGGGCGATCCGGGTAAAGTTTATTCAATGCCTGGTTGTCGGGAAAGGCTTTTGTTGGCCAGTCGTTCTGATCCCATCCTCTGCCGATCACCCAACCCGTTGGGCGGTCAGAAAAAAATGCAGCAAGTGTATTTAAAACATCTTCCCAGCTTTTTGTAGCCACCAGATTGGCCTCTCTCAATCCGAGCGCATACTGTACGAAATGGGCATGTGCGTCATTAAGTCCGGGTACGATCGTGGCCCCATTCATGTCTTCGATCGTATCGGATGTAAAATATTTTTCGATCTGTTCGCGGGAACCGGTCGCTACTATTTTTCCGTCACGGATAGCCATCGCTTCAGCGATCGAAAAGACCGAGTCGACTGTGTAGATCCGGGCATTGACGATCAGGCGGTCAGCTTTTTTTTGATTCGAACAGGCGAGCAGTCCGAAAGAAAAACAGAATAGTATCCAGTTGCAGAGGTGGTGCGAGTTGCAAATAGACTTATAGGCCATGTAGGAATTGTTGTTGGATGTATTCAGCTACCGATTTTAATTCTTTTTTCTCCTCGTAGGTCCGGAGTTGTCGATCGGCGCCGGTGCCGTGGTTCAGGATATCTTGTACGGATTCGATTCGATGTCGACTGCCCAGCTGGTCGAGAACCGGATCAAGAAAGTCCAGTAATTCTCCGATCAAGGCACGTGTATTGACTTCTTCTTCTTTGCCAAAATCGATCAGGTTGCCATCTACGCCATATCGGCTGGCTCGCCATTTATTTTCATTCAGCAAGGCCCGTGAATATTGAATGAAATTTAGGTTCTTGGAGCGGAGCATATAGATACGGGCACAGATAGCTTGGAAAAGTGCGGCGATGGTGATGGTTTCCTTTACGGTGAGTGGGATGTCACAGATCCGGAATTCAACGGTATTGAAAAAGGGATGTACGCGTAGATCCCACCAGATCTTTTTTGCATTGTCGATGCAATTTGTTTTGATGAGCAGCTTCACGTAATTATCGTATGCTTCGATGCTTTCGAAGGCATCCGGTATACCGGTGCGGGGGAACTTGTCAAATACCTTGGTCCGAAATGATTTATAGCCGGTCAATCGGCCTTCCCAAAAAGGGGAATTGGTACTGAGTGCGAATATGTGTGGAAGAAAGTAGCGCGTACTGTTCGCGATGTGATTGGCCATCTCCCGGCTTTCCATGCCCACGTGTACATGTAATCCAAAGATCAAATTGCTTCGAGCAGCTTCCTGTAGCTCATTGACGATCTCACTATAGCGGATATGTTCAGTGATCAGTTGACTTTCCCAGTGACTAAAAGGGTGAGTGCCAGAGGCGCCCATCGCAAAGCCCAGTCCGCCTGCGATGTCATGTATGGTTTTACGCAGATTGGCAACGTCTTGGAAGGCTTCATCTGCATCGGCACAAATATCCGTTCCAACTTCCACTACGGCTTGGTGCATTTCGGCCTTCACCTTTTCTTTCAGGATTTTATGTCCCTCCTGTACGATCTGTTGACGGTGACTTTTTAGTTCCAGCGTAGTAGGGTCAAGCACCATGTATTCTTCTTCCACCCCGACAGTAAAGGTTTTGTAATTCAGGTGCATGGGAAACCGATTTAGTAATTAGGTAATGGGTTGCTGTTGGCTGCTTCTTTTCACATACTCACCCCACGTAAGGTTATCTGTATCGGGGCGGTTCGACTGGGCTTTCTCAATGGCATAGTTGGCTGCTGTTTCGACAACCCATTCAAAATTCTCCTCTCCAACACTGGACAGGTCGGCATCGGGTGCCGGATTGCAAAAGTCAATCGCATAGGGTACCCCGTCGCGTACTGCAAGCTCAACGGTATTGAAATCATAACCCAGGTATCGGTTGATGGTGAGTACGATATCAGTCATTTGTTTCAGTCGCTCCGGTGTTGGAGAAAAATCGGCTACATATCGAAGGTGATGTGGGTTACGCGGCTCATAGGGCATGATTCGAACGTGTTTTCCGCCGATGCAATAGCAACGGTAATACTCTGTGAATACGATCTCTTCTTGCAAGAGCATCACCAATTGGCCGGTTTCCGCGTGTTTACTAAAGAATTCTTCTGGTCCTTTTAGTTTGTAAACATTTTTCCATCCACCGCCGGCGAACGGCTTCATGTATGCCGGAAATCCTACGTAATCAAAAATGCCTTTCCAGTCGAGCGGATAGGCTAAGTTGGAAAATGAATCTGGGGAGGTGTCATCCGGTAATTCACGGGACGGAATGATCGCTGTTTTCGGTACGGGAACCCCCAGTTTGGTCATCAAACAGTTATTGAAGTATTTATCATCGGCACTCCACCAAAAGGGGTTGTTGATCACGGCAGTGCCGGTCACAGCAGCATTTTTCAACCAAGTGCGGTAAAACGGAACATCCTGAGAGATGCGGTCTATGATCACCTCATAACCGCAAGGTTCACCTTGCATGGCTTTATCCAATCGGACAGCCTCTGCAACGATACCATCGATTTTTTTACTGTTCACGCGGTTAACGAAAGCTTCCGGGAAGCTTCTTTCCTTTCCGTGGAGTATTCCAATTTTTTTCATGGTAACCAAATGTATTTTGTCGTCGCCACTTGGCAAAAGAAATCGCTCTCCTCGGGTATCGATTCACTATTTTTACCCGATGTCGGGTTCACAGCATCATACCTTATATCCCCGGATTTCTCGGGGACTGCCATCCAAGGCGTTGGGTCGAATTGTTCAAATCGATCTATACCTGCCCGCTACGATCCTTCCTGAAGCTTGCCCGATTCTATTGGTAAATGATGGACAGGATCTGCCAAAAATGCCCATCTCTGAAATAGTAGGCGATCTCTGGTTGGAGCAGCAGATCAAACCCATACTCCTAGTGGCGATACATGCCGGAAAAGAAAGAAAGAAGGAATATGGAACGGCCGGAGAACCTGATTACCAGGGGCGTGGGAGTGAGGCTGAAGAATACCGAAATTTTATGCTGGAAGAGTTGCTGCCCTTTATCCATGCGGAGTTTCCGCAAACGCATCAGGGTTCTGTCAGCCTGGCGGGATTTTCACTGGGGGGATTGTGTGCCATGGACCTAACTTGGCAGCATCCCGAAATTTTTGATTCAGTGGGTGTTTTTTCGGGCTCCTTCTGGTGGCGAAGCCTGGCTCAGGAAGATCCTCTTTACTCAGATGCCAAGCATCGGATCATGCACCACCGCGTACGCAAGGGCCTAAACCGAACGCATCAACGTTTCTTTTTTCAATGTGGGGCGTTGGATGAACAGCAGGACCGTAATCGGAATGGTATCATCGACTCGATCGATGACACGTTGGACCTGATCGAAGAGTTGACACAAAAAGGGGTCTCCAGAGCCAATAACATTTATTATCTGGAGTTGGCGGACGGAAAGCATGACATTGATACCTGGGCCAGGGCTTTCCCTTTTTTCCTACGTTGGAATTATGGACATTAAAAAACCCCGATCTTTTTGATCGGGGTTTTTTCTATGCGGGCGATTGATCTTAGTTGAAGTTGTAGCGCAAACCGAACTGCATGGAGTAAGTAGAGAAGATGCTCACGTTATCGCGGAAAGTGCGAGTGATCATCTCGTTCTGTGCAGTGGCCAATTTGAAAGTCGGAACTACGGCACCACTTGGGATCAGCGAACTTACGTTCTGCGGGATCAGGATGGAGCTGTTGTTGATCGACTTCAATTTGCCCCAGCTTGGGTTCAGCAGATTACCGAAGTTGAAGATGTCAACGGTGAACTGAAGCGTGTTCTTTGTTTTGCCCACTTTAGTGAAGAT
This sequence comes from Chitinophagaceae bacterium, assembly GCA_947458625.1. GTDB lineage: Bacteria > Bacteroidota > Bacteroidia > Chitinophagales > Chitinophagaceae > JJ008. Next base: position 6,494 of record CANGZN010000041.1, on the reverse strand, counting down.
GTCTTGAGCGAATTTCAGATCAACGCGGTTCAACCAAGGCAGTTGTGCGCCGTTACGCTCAGCATACTGACCGCGGTGAGCACGGAGGTATTTGTCTTGCTGGATGTATGCTTCGAACAGATTACGCTGAGCTGTTTGGTCATAGCTCACACCATTCTGTGTGTGGCTGACAAACTGCATTTGCTGTAATTCAGCTACAGTGGGGATGTAGATCAGGTCATTACCGTTCACACCATCACGGTTAAAGTCGCCATTGTAGGTGTAAGAGAAGCGTCCGTTGATACCACCATTATAGAAAAGAGAAATGGTAGTAGCCAGGTGCTTGAAGTATTCTTTGCGATAAGCCAACACAGCCACCACGCGGTCAGGGATCACGTAGTCGGCATAAGAGAGGTTCTGGTAGTTTGAACCGGCCACAGAGGCTGTACCCTGCCAAGCAGAGAGAGGCTGGTCGCCACCACCATCGAACAGATTACCCGCCATTGATTTTGTATACGCAACCGAGGCAGAGAGGCCTTTGCTGAAGGTTTTCTCCAATTTAGTGGTCAGGGAGAAATAGTATCCGCGAGCGGCGTTGTCAAGAATAATGGGGTTGAACTGTCCGGAGGCACCTGGAGCGAATACCCCAGCAGGAGTAAGGGTGTTCAGGAATCGTGTTTGTGTAGTTCCACCGTACATGGGGCGGCTGTCAGGATAACCGGCTACATTCAAAGCAACAGGAGCGATCAGGTTCGCATGCCGGAAGAACGCAGTCACGAGGTCCTTATTAAAAATAGCTTCTACGCTTGCAATGATACCGCCAGGGAGTTTTGTATCGATTGCCAAACTTGATTTCCATGATTGAGGATTTTGGAAATCATTAGCAAGTGCTGTGATGGAACCGGGGATAACAGTACCGGCCTGAGGAACTGTAGCGGGGCGGTAGGCTGCTGGATCTGGATTGAAAGGACCAGGCGTATTAGCTTGACCATTGAATGACTGTGTGATTTGAAGCATACCATTGTCGCCTGACTGACTCACGATCCATACAAATGGAACACGTCCGGTGAACACACCTGTTCCACCACGGATCTGCAAGGAGCGATCTCCATAGAGATCCCAGTTGAATCCGAATCGGGGAGACCACATGATGCGCTTCTTAGGAAGGATACCTGTGTTGATCTTCTCGCCACCAGTGAAGGTAGCAGCTGCCACCAATGGGTGCGTGATGATCTGAGGGGCGAAAGGATAAGTAGGCAGATCCAAACGCAGACCGAAGGTCATGCGCAAATTCTTGTTGACAGCGATCTCATCCTGTCCGAACAAAGAATACTGAGCGAACTTGAAGGCAGAGAAAGCTGGGGCAAATCCGGGAGACAATGAATAGGTGTAAGCGAATTCACGAGGCTTAACACGAAGCGCCGGATTTGGATTCAAGGCACTGGCAAAATCAGACCAGGTATTGAATACATAATAACTGGTGGCGAAACGCTGGAAACCATTGATGGTTTCGTTGTAGTCGAACTGACCACCGACGGTCCAGTTATGCTTGTTCTTGGTCCAGCTCACATAATCGATCAATGAGTAGGTTTTAACCTTACGGATGTTGCCAAAGCTGAATGGCTCATATCCGAATGAGGTGTAAGGAGCAGAGGAAGCAACTCCGGTAGTGCTGAGGATATCGACAAATGGGAATGTCTGACTCTCGGTTGTTCTCGAGTCGTTCTGATACGTGAAGGTACCGCGGAGTGTATTAGACACTTTACCCCATGTAGAGTTCAATTCTCCGGCGATGGAGTAGAGGTTGGCTCCCTGGAAGTAGTTTGAATTTTTGAACCAGAGTGAGTTGATGTTTGTACGACCCAATCCGCTTGCGTAGTTAAATCCGGCACCTGAAGTGGAGCTGGATGGGGTGAAAGGCTCACCACCTTCTACCTGACTGTAGCGGATATTGAAACGATGGTGATCGTTGATGTTCCAGTCGATGCGAGCAAGATATTTGGTACGCTCGATAGCAGGGGTATAGTTATCAAAAGGACCGGTCTCGTAACCATAGTTGGTCAACAGATACTGACGAATAAAATTCAAGGAGTCAGCAGTCGGACGAGCGATGTTGGGGCTGCTTCCAAAAGCACCGGCAGCGCTGGCAGCTACGTTTGTTTGCAGTTGCTTGGGCGATGTTTCTGTTTCGTAGTTAAAGAAGAAGAAGAGTTTGTCCTTGATGATCGGACCACCGATGCGGAATCCGTATTGCTTGAATTCTTCAGGATTGCGAGCGAAATAGGTCTTTTCTACTCGGTTACCACGTTGATTTTCATTACGGAAATAGGTATAAACAGATCCCGAGAAAGTGTTTGTTCCGGAACGGGTAACAGCATTAACAGCACTTCCGATAAAGCCCGTTTGACGGATATCGAAAGGCGTGATATTCACGGAAACTTCTTCAACCGCATCGAGTGAGATCGGAGAACCACCGGCAGGAAGATTTGAACCGATACCGAAGCTGTTGTTGAAGTCAGCACCGTCTACGGTAAAGTTGTTCTGACGATAGTTACCACCTCCGATAGAGGCACCGTTCGCTTGAGGCGTTACACGTGTGATGTCATTCAAGCTTCGGCTGATGGTAGGTAATTGATTGATCTGGCGAACACCGATGTTGGTGAGGGCGCCGGTACGACCTGAATTCAGAATGGCGTTCTTTCTTCCACCGGTGATCGTTACGCCTGTCATCGTTGTCGATGTTTTTTCCAAGGAAGGATTCAGCAGGAACGATTCAGCCAGTTGCAGAAAGATATTGTCGACTCTTTCCGTGTTATGTCCAACGTAGCTGATCTCGATCAGGTACGGACCGCCCACACGCATGTTTTGGATGGAGAATTGACCACCGGCACGGGTAATGGTGGTGTATTTCGTGCCGGATGGCTGGTGCGTAGCAACAATGGTTGCTCCGACAAGAGGCTCATCGGCAGTGCTTTTTACAACGCCGTTGATTGCCGAGGTGGTAATCTGGGCGAAGAGCTGGCCTGCCACGAAAACAAGCGTGAACAGAAAGAGGATTCTCTTAAGCATAGTAGTTTTGATTTTCGGTTGCAAAGAAACGGAAAATTCCAAGTTAAATATAAGCAAATATCAAGTTTTGGGCTTGTAAAATAGCCTTTTAGGAGCGGTTAGTTCTCCACAAGGCCTCCCCCGGGGCACATCTATTTGAAGCCCTCTCTTTTTTAGTTATAAATATATGAAAACCAAAATATTATGCCAATATGAACTTGGGGCGGGCGGGTCATTCTTTCTTTTTCTTCCGAAAAAGTCCCCGAAAGAGATCTCCTAGGTGGTCATAATCCTTCTGATAGGACAGGCTTCCACCCGTGCGTCTGGCGGTTATAGGGTTAGTATTGTTGGTCAGGAAGTCGTTACTTTTTCGGTAAAAGAAGCCGACGCGAAGGCTACCGCTGGGGTTCAACAACCACTCCATGGTAACATCGGGTAGCAACTGTATGCTCTGGGTTAGATTAGCGTTGGTGGTGGATTGTCCCAATGGGGCATCGAATCCCAGCCCCCCTGAAATGATAAAACGGTTATTAAAGAAGGATCGTCCGATCGAAAAATTAATATTACTTCCCAAGTTCAGGGCGTTATTCCCAGCGGCCATCCAATCACGGTTATAAAGGGAGGTATTCAGGTTGATGGTGTATTTGTCACTTTTTAGCAAGTTCCCCAACAATTTGTTGATCTGGTCGCTGAGTACGTTCAAAAGCACGCCTGAGATCGTCGATACGCCGATACCGGTGCCGGTCGGGTCACCGGCCAATTCACTGGGTGCGAAACTATTGAACACGATCAAGTAGGTGACTTGCCGATTTAATTCGTTGGGATTTTTTTGTAGCTGATTGATCAACAGCGCTAATTCTTGGTTGCGATCGACGACGCTATTCGGTGGAAATCCAAGTGTGAACTGGATTTGAGGTTGAAATAATTTTCCGCTCAATTCAGCATTCACAAAAACATCCCCTCGGGCATTGCTCATGCTGTTGTCTAGGTTCAGCGAACTGGCCAAGGGTGCGAAACTTACTTTCTCGGCCCGATATACAGCTTCCAATTTTATGTTTGCGTCGTAGGGGTCACCGCTCCATTCAACATAATGTTGCCCGCCTTTTTTGATCTCAAAAGGTTTTTTGAAAAAAGACTGGAACGTGAACAGGTAGTTCCCTTCTTCGATGTTATATCGGCCTCTTAAGGAGAGCGGTTCATTACTGCCGGATCGTAGTTTAAGGGTTCCACTTCCTCTGCCTCTGATCACATCTCCGGTCAACTCATCCAGTACCACTTTTGCATTGACAAGTGGCGTGGCGGTGATCTCAATGTCGACGGTGAAATTATCTGCGACCCCTCGGCTTTCCTTGCCCGACATCTCTCTGCCGTATTCACGTTCGATCAGAAAATCAGCATCACCCGACTCTCTGCCATCTTCCGATAGCAGCGTTAAATAACTACTGTCGCGATCAGAGGCACGAGCCTGCATATTCAGGAACAAGTCCGTTTGGGGTCCGCGTAATTGCAGATTCAATGTGCCTCTTGCATTTCCATAGTAAACCTCCTCCTGATTCCGATCGGTATTTAGTAATAGAACAGGACGGTCGATTCCATTGAGCGGTGAACGGGTGGTGGCCGATAAGTCGTAATACATATTTCGAAACGACTCATGTGCGATACCTCCGCGTAAGTAAATGGGATTACCGGTGGCGGAATCTTTTAATATCCATCCATCCAGGTCGATCAAGGTTGGGGTGATTTCAATGTCGGCGTCCTGTATCGAGTAAAAGCAGTTGGTGTAATCCACACGAAGCCCTGCACCGGATAATCGCCCTTTTCCATAGAGTGTTGGGTTGTTCAGATCTCCGGATAATTCTACCTCACCGGTCAACTTGCCGCGGATATCACTGAAAAGATGTCCCAGGAAGCGCTCCAGAATTTTGATCGGGTAGGCGTTGGCTTTTAAGATGATCCGGTTACTGTCTAACGGACCGTTAATGAAAATATTGGCATCGAATGTCAGGTTCTCAGAGGGGTTTAGAGTCCCCCCCAGTAAACTCAGTTTGTTTGATACGGGATCGAAGGCCAAGGCCGCCCCCAATTCACCGATCGAATCGGTATCAAAACGAAGCAATCGGGTCCGTATCGAATCGGCTTCAATACGAAGTGTGCCAGTCGGATCGGTGAGTCGAAGTTTCGCAGACAGCAATCCCTCGAGTTCATTGGCAGGAAGAAAGTAGGGGGCGATGTCATGCAGGTTCAGGGATTCGATGGAAACTTCGATATCGTTGTCATCACTGGTTTTGGAAGGAACGGTTCGGACCTCAATGCGCTGGTCTCCTTCACGCAGGGTGAGGTTGCCAATGGCGGGCTCACCTTTTCGTATCACCAATTGACCGTTCTCGTCGATCGACCAGAGTTTGCCTTGGATTAAAAAAGTAGAAGGGGATAGATCCAATCGTAAACCATCGGGGTAGGCGATCAATCTGCTTCGAATGTCGGCTTTGTCAACTGCGCCGGGAAGTCCTGCGAGTAAACGTATATCTGCCGTGTCTCGATGTGCCGTTACGTTTATGCTCGCCTCCGGTATGCTGATGCTGTCATTCAGTTGGATCTGTTGAAATTTTGCGGTCAGGCGAATCGAGTCCCGGTCACCATTTGTTTCCCACTCGGTTCCTTTAAATTGATACTTACCAATTTTAAGATTCGGTAGGCTTGCCCGCAACTGTGTGATGCCCGCATCCGGCCGAATGCTTCCATTTATCTGCGCATTGCTTAATCCACTGAATGGGAGATGCAAAAGTTCCAGGTAGGATTCGATGTTATAGGTGCGTATTGAAAAGTTGATGCTGTCGCGCAGTGATTCGGTATTAGGGGCTTTGATCCAAGATGGAAAATGCTGATGTCCTACTTGTATGAACAGCGCCGGTAAGGATGTCCAGTGGAACCGCCCGTTTATATCGCCATCTATTTCATTGGAACGAAGTGAAATGTTTTTTGTTTTTCCGGATTGCTGCAGGGTCAGATCAAAGTCTTGCAAACTGAGTGGAACTTCATTTCGGGATAACTCGAGCGCGTGTCCCTGCAATGTGCCGTTCAGATCATTCAACCCGTTGCCACTGAACTGACCTCTGAGAGATCCCTTAAGGGTTAGCCCATCCGGATTCCATCCGAGTTTTGTCAGGTCCATCCATTCCAATCTTGCATCCAGGTCCCAAACCGGTTTATTGGAGAACGGATCACCGCTGAGTTGAACAACGCCATTCAGGTTCGGATCTTTTGTGTCTAGCCGTAGTTGCCAATCGGGATCCAACGCCTGTAAGGCAAAGCGAATCGGTTCGTAGCGGTATGATCGTGTTTGTAGTTCCGAGATTTCACCACTGGCCTGGACACGTTCTTTGCCAGCGCCTTCTACAGACAAACTGATTTTAGCAGAGCGTATGCCGGTTTCCGGTATGATTCCGGCAAGTCCGTCGAGTTGTCCA
>CANGZN010000040.1 GCA_947458625.1 Chitinophagaceae bacterium | reverse complement strand
GATCGAAAAGTGATTATTCAACCGAAATAAAAGAAGCGAAACATGGCTTTACCAAAAGAGCCCCGACAGAAGATGATCAACATCATGTATTTGGTGTTGACCGCCCTGTTGGCTATAAATATATCTGCTGAGATCCTGAACGCCTTCAAGACGATCAACGACAGTTTGGAGAAGACCAACGGAACCGTGAAGGCGTCAACCCAGCAGATCTTCGAGTCACTCACCGAGAAAATGACGGAAGACGAGACCCGCGAGAAGGCTATGATCTGGCAACCGAAAGCCAAAGAGGTCGCTGATCAAACAACTCTTATTTATACGTTCATCGACGGATTGAAGAAAGACCTGTTGGCTCAATCCAAAGGCGATGATGATCAGAACACTACTACGCGGATCTTGGTCAAGGAAGGAAAGGGTCAGCAATTGCTCAAAATGCTGACAGACTATAAGATGAATGTCCTGAAAGACTCGGCCATTCGTGCTGAATTTGAAAAGTCACTCCCCATTTCTTTGGAGATGCCCAAGAGCATGAACTCCAATAAGAAGACCTGGGAAGAAGGGTATTTCTATATGGCCCCAACGGTAGGTGCATTGAGTATCCTCAGCAAATTTCAAAATGACCTGCGCAATGCCGAAAATAAGCTGGTCACTTTTTGCCACGAACAAGTGGGTAAGGTGGAACTGCGGTTCGATGCATTCGAGGCCATCGTGGGACAAAGCTCCCGTTACCTGATGCCCGGACAAGAACTGGAGATCACAGCCGGATTGGGTGCGTTCAGTCGTTCAAAGCTGCCAACGGTAACCATCAACGGTTCAAATGTGGCGCTGAATGAAAAAGGCATGGCTATTTATAAGACCACAGCTACCGGAACCGGAAGCCGTACGATCAACGTAACAGTTGCCTTCACCGATCAGGATGGTAAACCTCAAACACGTACCATACCAGTTGAGTATACAGTCGGTTCAGCCAATGCGTCCATCGCTTTGGATAAGATGAATGTATTGTACATCGGTGTCGATAACCCGATTACCATCGCAGCTAGCGGAGGCGGAGATGATAAGATCCGTGCAGAGATCGTTGGCGGTGGCGGACAACTGATCCGTCAAGGTGCCGGGAAATACATCGGTCGTGTGGGTCAGATCACCGACAATTGTATGATCAATGTTTACGTTGACAACAAGCTGGTGGGTGCCTCTCAATTCCGCGTACAGGCATTGCCTGAGGCACAGGCCTATGTGGGCGGTCGCCAGAGCGGTGAGCAAGTTACTGCCGGAGAGTTTCGCTCTCAGGCGGGTGTGGGTGCCGGTATCAAAAATTTCCCCTTCGATCTGAAATACAACGTGGTCAGTTTCACATTTACCTGCGATACGGATGATGATATCGTGACGATCCCGGTTCAGGGGCCTGCTTTTCAGGGACCTGTACGGACCGCGATCACTCAGCAAGTCAAAGCCGGACGCATGGTAACCATTGAAGAGATCAAGGTGAAAGGCCCGGATGGCCGAATCACAAAAGCACCGGCCCTGGTTTACTACATTCAATAAAAGGCTTGATATGAAAGGAAAATTGATCGTATTTGGAATGATGGCTGCTTGTTTACTTCTGCAAGTGAATACGGCTGAAGCACAACGTCGGGGTGGTCGCGGCGGCGGTCGTGGCGGAACTACGCCCACTACACCCACAACACCTGCACCCGATACCACCGGTAACCCGCAGAACAATAATAACAACGGCCAGCCCCCCACCTTCGACCCGTATGCGAATCTGCCGATCGCATACGATACGGCCAGTGCCAATGAGTCGGCGTTGCCTTCCAAGCGCAATGACAATGCATTCGATAAAGGCGCCGTTCGGGAGCGCAAGCCACTCGAATACGAGCACCTTCGTTGGGATGATGCCTTCTACGCTGAAAAAGTATGGCGTGAACTGGATCTGCGTGAAAAGATCAATAAAGTCTTCACGTATGAGGCGGTTGACGATAATGGCAGTCAGATGTTCATCACCATGCTGATGAATGCCGTCACTTCCGGAAAGATCACGGCTTTTGTGGATGATCGTTTTACCACGGAGATGACAACTGCTGATGTGTTTCAAAAAACAGCCGGCGGATTAGATACAGCGCTGGTTCGTGACCTGAATGACATCAACAAGGTCGTTGGACGTACGGTTACCCGCAAAAGTTTCAATCCCAAAGACGTTACCAAGATCCGTCTTAAGGAGGAATGGGTGTTTGACCGAGAGTCGAGCCGTATGTTCGTCCGTATCCTCGGAATCGGCATTCTTAAAACCGAATATGTACCCAATACCAAGCGCGAGCGCGGTACATCCTCTTTGTTCTGGGTGTACTATCCCGATCTGCGGGAAATGCTTGCAAAAGCGGAGGTTTACAATCCGAAGAACATGGGACAGAATCGCATGACTTGGGAGGAGCTCTTCGAGAGCCGTATGTTCGGAAGCTACATCGTGAAGTCTTCCATCGACAATCCTTCGAATAAATTCATCCGAAACCTGATCGATGATCCGATCTTGCGTTTACTGGAAGGAGAGAACATCAAAGAGAAGATCTTCAATTTCGAGCAGGATCTTTGGTCCTATTGATTCTCCGTACTCCGGCTATATAATTTAGATCCCGCCTTCCGGCGGGATTTTTTTTGGCATACGAAGCAAATCAGCCATACCGCACTTAAATTAAAAAAATAAGTAACTGTATTTCAATAATTTATATCCGAAAAAAAAGGGTAGGCAAATTCTTCGAAGTCAAAAAAATATGTATTTTCACCACGGTTTTTCATAGGATATTGGATTTTAACGGGGCTGAATTTCCATTCAGGCCCCTTTTTTTTATCCGGGTTTGTCTAACGAAGACTATCCATTTTTTTTGAAATAATCGACAATTTTTCTGGCCTTAGAGGGCCCCACGACTACAGCCAATTCATCAGCGCTCAATGCCTGGATCTTCTTCACAGAACGAAACTGCGTCAGCAATTCTTCGGCTGTTTGTTTCCCGATGCCGGGGATGTTCTCCAATTCATTTTGTATAGCGCCTTTACTGCGCAACTGTTGGTGAAAACTCAATCCGTGTTGGTGTACGGCATCTCGGATGCGTCTGACCAGCAGTAGAGAAGGATTTCGGTAATCGAGTTTGAGTGATTCGGTATCGCCGGTAAAAAAGATCTCTTCTACGTTTTTGGCGAGTCCGACCAAGGTCATTTTACCCGACAGCCCCAGCTCATTTATGGCATCCTGTGCCGCATTCAATTGTCCTTTTCCGCCATCTATGATGACCAATTGTGGAAAGGAACCTCCTTCATTTAGCAATCGCTGGTAACGACGTGTTACGGCTTCGTGCATGGAAGCAAAGTCGTTGATACCGACAACCGTCCGAATGTGGAATTGGCGGTGATCTTTTGGAACGGGTTTCGCATTACGGAAGCATACCATAGCAGAGACGGGATAGCTTCCCTGAAAATTCGAGTTATCGAAGCATTCGATGTGTCGGGGTAATGCCGGTAGCTGCAAATCTTCTTGCACTCTCTCCAACAGTTCGTCTGATGAAAGTGTATCCAGTTCAGTCTGCTTCCATTTCGTAGAGATCCAATGTTGGATATGGTGCAACAGATTTTTGTGTGCCAGTTCGAGCAGCGCTTTTTTATCACCCGCACGGGGGACGGTTATGCGCACCTCGGGTTCAGGGTATTCGATCCGTTCTTGTACTACGATCTCTTTGGAATGAGAATTGAGTTGTTCCCTGAGCTGTGCGATGCCGGCAGCCAACAGCGTACGATCATCAGCGGCCAACGGATTTTCCAATCGAGTGGAATGTGTTTGAACGATGGCTCCGTTTCGGACCATCAGGTAGCTGATGAAATAATGTCCTTGTTGTTCTTTACCGGTGAATACATCCAGCTCCGTTACTCGGGCATTGGCCACGACAGATCGTGAACGATAATTTTCGAGAAATTGAAGTTTTTGTTTGCATCGCGCTGCTTCTTCGTATTTCCATTCCGCTGCGGCGGTTTTCATTTGCGCCCGAACCTCATCCATCACCGGCTTCAGGTTTCCATTGAGCAGATTTCTGATCTGTCGTATACCGTTATCGTATGATTCGGCAGATTGGTGTCCCGCGCAAGGGCCCAAACAATTTCCCAAATGATATTCCAGGCATACCTTGAATTTTCCTTTTTTCACGGCTGTCGGGTACAAGGCCAGCGAGCAGGTTCGCAAGGGCACGATCTGCTTGATGAATTCCAACAGCTCCCGGACTTGCTGCGAGTGTGTAAAGGGGCCGAGGTATTCCGATCCGTCGTTGAATTTTTTTCGGGTGAGGAAAATGCGAGGGAACGGTTCTTTTTTGATCACGATCCAGGGATAGGTCTTGTCGTCTTTCAGCCGGATATTGTACCGAGGTTGAAATTCCTTGATCAGACTGTTCTCCAGGTGAAAGGCATCCTCTTCGGAATTGACGGTGGTGAATTGGATCCGTTCGATACGTTTGACCAGTTCACGGGTCTTTTGTGAATCGAGATCTTTAGCAAAATAGGAGCGGACGCGGTTGCGCAGGTTCTTTGCCTTTCCGACATAGATAAGTTCTCCGAGTGTATCAAAGTATTGATAGATCCCGGGGCCTGTTGGCAAACCATTTACGATCGACTGGAGATGTTCCGGCGTCATGACCTTATTCGTTCCAGCTTAATTTGATGGTACGTATCTGTTCAAACCCGCCGGGTTTTTGCGTGGTGCGTATGGATGTGCAACTACGATCCATCTGCCAGATCAACTCTTCTTGTTCAAACCCATTTCTATCGCCGCTACGTCGAGTTGCCAGTATGGTCCGCACCCGATCACCTGCATCCAGATTAGGCTCTACGAACAGTTCAATTCGCTGAAAGGATTGTTTTGTCGGGTCGGCAGGTGTGTAAGAAATGATCACACGCTTCATCAGATCGTCGAATCGGGTTTCCTCATTGAAATCAGCCGCCACCTTGGGATCGCTTAAGTCAGGTAGTTTAAAGAAGGCCGACACTTCTTTTCGAAAATCTTCGCGAGGGATATAGCTGGTATCGGTAGGAAGAGAGTCTACCGTCGTGTATTTTTTTATTGAATACAGGGAGGTGTCAATAGCTCGGATCTGTTGCTCGATCAATGAAGTTGCCGAGATGAATTTTTTTGCCGGCGTGGAGGGATTACAGGCAATCAGCAATAATAAACTGGAAAGCAAAAGGAATGATCGCATGCTCAAAAATACCGTTTCTCGGGATGGGTCGATGTTAAAGTCCCACACCTAGTTTCACACCCATATCGAACAGGTGTTCCCGCACGGGGTAGGCTTTTTCGTAGCTAGAGAGGATCTGATAGCGGACTTGTGGTCCGAGTGTCCACCTAGTTTTTCCCTTCTTAAATCCGATGAAGGATTCGACTTGACCGTTGAGATTCCATTTGCGGATGAGGGAGGGAACTTCCAGGTAATTTTTATAATCGGTAGAAAGGATGTAGGCTTGATTGCTCAGCAGGTAGGTGGGTTGCAGCGTAGACCCGATGCCCCAACTCCATTTGCCGTTTCCGGTCACCCGATACTGAAATCCGATCGGGGCCGAGACGGAGAAATAATTATTTGCCAGCCATTTGGCCCAGACGCCCCCAGCGCTTCGGTAGTTGGTATACGAAGAAACACTGCCTGTTCCACCAGCGTTGGAGAGTCCAACCGTTGCCACTTCTCTGCTTCCGCCGTAGGCGCGGATATCATAATTATTGATGTTGAATTGAACGCCGGCGATCAGGTCGAGTCGTTTAGTTAATTGCCGGCTCACGGAAACGCCGAATTGCAGTCCTAGGTCGGGTTTGTGGTTCACCACGTTTTCAAGTTCAGGTACGGCCATGGCTGGTGCCGCAGGCGTGGCTGAGCGAGCGGCTTGTAAAGCGGCTGTGTTTTCGATCAGTTGTCGGTAGCTGATGGTCGGACTCACACTGAATTGCATTTTCCAGCTTTTTCGCGTCGGCTTGCCTTTATAGCCATTGATCACACTTTCGATGGTCTGGAATTGTTCAGGTGCCAGGATGGCTACTGTTTCAGAAGGTTTCTTTGATGCTGTAGGATTGGAGGGGGGCTCGTTGCCGGTATTCGAATTCGTTGCGAGGCGCTCTGTTGGTTGCGAAAGAGCAGGCGCTTCAACCTTGTTCTGTAACGGCATTGAGAATCTGCTTTCCGTTCTAGAAATATTCAGGCTAGCGGTTTCAAAAAAATGCTCCGTATTCTTTTCGGAATCGGTAGTGAGATCCGTCAGGACTGAGTTATTGGATTGGACATCCGTACGTTCATCGGATCGAATCAAAAATGCCAATGGTTCATCCGTCGTTTCCGAGGCTATACGGAAGGGAGTTTGTTTTTCGGAAGTGTGACTACGGTCGGACGAGCGACGCTGAACCGTTTTATCGTTTTGGGCGTTGGATGGGTTCGCACCAAGCTCAGCTGTATAATTGATCGGCAGATCCGGTTGATCGATCATGACCCAGGTCACGCTGGCACTGATAGTCAAGAAGGCCGTTAATACGAAGGGAAACCAGCGACGACGGTGTACCCGTTGGCGGATACGCGCCCAAACAGACTCATCTGCGTAAAGTCGGTGCCGGTCGGTTTCTTGCCGGAGCCACTGCTCAAATTCGTTATCGTGGTGACCGGATCTCATCGGGAGGCAACCAGCCAGTCGGCTTTTTGTTTGTTCGGCGGAAGAATATTACGTTGTATAAGTAGCGTCTCCAGTAAATTTTTAGCGCGGGTGTATTGACTCCGACTCGTACTTTCTTCAATGTCGAGTATGGCTGCTATCTCCCGGTGACTATATCCTTCGATGGCATAAAGGTTCAGCACGGTTCGGTAACCCACGGGCAGTGAACGGATGCACTCCGCGATCTGTTTGGCTTGCATGATCGAGGGGATGGCATCGGTGCGTGTTGGGATCCCATGCGCATGAATGATGTCGAGATTGTCCTGAAACTTTTTATTCTTCTTGAGATTATTGATGCAGGTATGCACCATGATGCGTCTGATCCAGCCTTCAAATGACCCTCTTCCTTCGAAGGATCGGATCTGCAGAAAGACTTTTACAAATCCCTCCTGCAGCATGTCCTCTGCATCTTCGCGGTTCACGGCATAACGATGACAGACGGCCAGCATTTTCGGACTGTAAAATTCATACAATTCGCGCTGGGCACTCAGCTCGTTACGGAGACATCCTTCTATGAGGGCTTGCTCGGACATTTGTACCCTCAATGTAAGAAAAATCCGAAATGAAAAAACGGCTTCGGGTGTTAAAAGCTGGACCTGACCGTGATCATCCAGCTGCGCCCGGGTGCAGACAGGCCGGAGGCGAAAACCCGGTAGTTTCGGTCGGTTAAATTCTCCAGGCTTCCCTGCATCTGGATCTGCTTGGAAACTTCTACCTGAAAGCGCAGATTGACCGTCATCCAACTAGGCATACCATCGGGAGTGGCATATTGCAGGTTATCCTCGCCGTCGAGGTTATAGTCCTGCAGCCGTTTCCATCCATTAAATAGTAGAAATGCCTCCGCTTGCACTCGTTTGTGCTGGTATTGCAAGCCCGATCGTCCAAAAACAGGAGGGATATGGTCCAGCGGGATTTTACCGCCTGCTGTTTGGTATTCGCCCTCATTTTGGGTAATGGTGTTGTCGATGGACCATTGCTTGTTCACTTGAATGAACATTCGCGCCTGGATGCCGAACAAGTATCCCTTGCGTGCATTTTGATTCGCAAAAACCGCGGCACGGGATCCGTTGTAGTCAATCGAATCCGAGCCATTCAACTGAAAAGGCGCAAGTGTGATCGCATCTCGATACAGTGTATAGAACAAGGCGCCCTCGAAACGGATCTTATTGTCTATTCGAAGGATCCAATTCAGGTCGGCATTGTACGTGCGCTCGGGTCGGATGTTCGGATTGGGGAGGATCAGTCTGCGTTGCGACGTGCTGGACTCAAAGATCCGGGCCGCATCATCGATGTTGGGTGTGCGAAATCCACTGCTCAGGTGAAAAGCGGTTCGCATGGAAGCGGACGGATTATATACAATGCCTACGTTGCCTATTGCGGTTAGATTTTTTTGTTCGATTTCCGAGAAGGGGAATCGGAAAAACGAATTATTCTCGATCGTAGAACGTAAGCTGGTCGATTGTATTCGGATGCCGTCGTTCAATACCCACTTGCTGTTTTTGAATTTCCTCAGGTGCTGCCCATAGGCGCCCAGGTATAACATGTTGTTCTTCCCGTCCGGATATCGGGAGTCAAGTGCGGTTTTATTGCCGGTACGGAGATCGGTTCGGTCTGCTTCGGATTGCAGGTCGTTCCATTGTCCGTCGAGTCCGTATGTGAATTCATCATTCCCTTTTTTGGTTCGGGCATCGAAATTGAATCCCCATATGCCGATCTCTTCTCGTCGGCTATCGAACCGGTCGTACCGCAGGTATTCGCGTGTTTGTCGACTTTCTTTTACGAACTGATGGTATACCTGAAGGTTCACTTCTTGCTGTGCGTTGATCGTCCACTGTGTTTGGTACGCGATCAGTGAACGGAATTGCGGACCGTAATACCACTCGGCAAATCGAAGCGTCGTGCCGGTGCTTCCGCCAAAGTTTCTCTGGTCTTGTAGTCTGTCATAACGCGGGATATCGTTCGTGTTGGAAAGTTGCAGGTTCAAGGAGTGCGTGATGCGATCGTTTTGTTTGTACAGCAGTTTTTGGGTGATATCCCATTGTTGGTATCCGGAGAATTTCTGGATTCGTTCATCCGGATTGGTAACGATGCGGTCGACTCCGTCACGAGTATCGATGTATTGTGATCGGCGTCCGAAGTTTGGATATTTCTCAGGATATCTGGATCCCATTTTGAGATCGCCGAATTTGCTGAATGTGTAGGATTGTAGCCAGCCGAGTTTTTGGGTGCCGAGGTTGACATCCACATGTCCGGTCACTTCGCGGTTGATGGTGCGGTATCGCAAAAATTGATTGCCGCTGACCAATGTTTTATTTGAAGTAGAGAGTTTGGGAGCACGGGTACGAAAATGTATCGCTCCGCCAAGTGCATCGCTTCCATGCAGCGTGGAAGCGGGCCCCATTAAAATCTCTACAGACTCCAAAATATTTTGATCCACCGAAATGGCATTTTGCAAATGTCCGGCCCGATAGATAGCGTTGTTCATTCGAATGCCGTCTACAAGCAACAGCACTCGACTGGCTTCGAATCCGCGTAGAACCGGACTGCCGCCGCCTTGCTGACTTTTCTGTACGAATACTTTTCCGGTTTCCTGTAATAGGTCGGCCGTGTTGGCCGCGTTGACCTTTGCGATCACAACCCTGTTGATCACCATTGCCTGTTGGGCTGTATGATCAACTTTCTCTCGAAACTTGTTGGTGTAGATGAAGGCTTCCTCGAGTGTTTTGCTCTTGGTTGTATCCGATTGGGCGTATGCGCCCAATGCCGCCAGTAAGAAAACTACGACCCCCTTTATTCTCATGTAGCAGATTGAGTAGTGAATTATTTCTTCTTTCGGATCAGGCTATCGATCGGGTGATTGGCTTTCAGGGTGTCCATCACTTGTTGCGCCCATCCGGTCAGCGCTTGTTTTTCTTCTGGGGAGAGTCGTGCATCTGTATGGGTCCAGGTGTAAGAATTTAAAGGCATTTCACCTTCTTTCAGTTGTTCGATCACCTCTTCCATTTTGTGATATTGATATCGGAGGCGTTTGTTCGTGTATTCATCGAAATTCAGGTGTCCTTTTCCTTCTTCAATGTGATCGTTCAACCACCAATAGACCGGCTGAATAGTTGAGTACCACGGATATTCGCTGTTATTCGAATGGCAATCGAAGCATGCCTTTTTCAAAATAGCAGAAACATTTTCCGGTACCTCAAACTTAGTTTGTATGGCATGCGGTTGTAGTTCAGTGGTTTGATTTTTTGCCGGACGAATGAATTGGATTGCAATCAGGGCGATCAGCAGCGCCCATCCGATTTTTTTCAGCATAACTTATCTTTTTAGGATTGTTCGATCAATATGTTTCCCGTCATTTCCGGCGGCACAGGAATATTCATCATGGTCAGAATAGTGGGAGCGATATCGCCGAGTTTTCCGGCATCGATGCTTCCATGCCATTCTTTATCAATGATGAAAAGTGGTACAGGATTCAGCGTATGTGCTGTGTTGGGAGATCCATCGGGATTGATCATATAATCAGCATTTCCATGGTCAGCCGTCAAGAAGATGGTATAATCGTTTTTCAGTCCGGCTGTTACCACTTGTGCCACACAATCATCGACGGTTTCCACTGCTTCGATGGCGGCTTGCCAGACGCCGGTGTGTCCGACCATGTCGGCATTTGCGTAGTTCAGGCAGATGAAATCTGTTTTTCCTTTTTCGATTTCGGGTAAAATAGCAGCCGTAAGTTCTTTGGCACTCATTTGCGGTTGTAGATCATAGGTGGCAACCTTTGGGGAGGGAATCATGATTCGCTCTTCTCCATCAAAAGGTTGTTCTCTTCCGCCACTGAAAAAGAAGCTGACATGCGGATATTTTTCTGTTTCGGCGATACGGATCTGCATGCGGCCATTTTTTTCGAGCACTTCTCCGATTGTATTGTTCAGGTTGTCGGTAGCGAATACCACGCCGATATGTTGATAATTTTTGTCGTATTCCGTGAAGGTGGTATAGTGGAGTGCCAGTTTTTGCATGTTGAATTCGGGCAGATCGATCTGGCTAAGTACCTGCGTGATTTCGCGACATCGATCAGTTCGGAAGTTAAAACAGATCACGGCGTCTTGCGACTTGATTTTTGTCAGTGCCTTCCCTTGTTCATCCACGATCACTGTCGGAAGGATGAATTCATCGGTGATGTTCGCAGCGTAGGCGGATTCGATCGCTTGAAGAGCATTCGCTGCGGTTTGACCGGTTGCCTGTACCAGCGCATCATAGGCCAATTTTACTCGTTCCCATCGTTTGTCCCGGTCCATCGCATAATACCTTCCACTCACCGATGCGATCTTTGCTTTTCCTGCTATTGAATTTTCCAGTTGTATCAGAAAACCTTTGCCACTTTTTGGGTCGGTATCTCTTCCGTCAGTAAAAGCATGAATGAAGATCTCTTGTACACCGGCCTGCTGGGCGATGTTTACGAGTGCTATCAGATGTTCAATGTGTGCGTGTACGCCGCCGTCACTTACCAGTCCCAGCAGGTGCAATGGTTTTTTATGCTCGATGGCATATTGGAAGCTATTTCGGAGGGTGGTGTTTTGAGCGAGTTCTCCATCTGTGATGGCTTTGTTGATGCGTTGAAGCTCTTGGTATACGATGCGTCCGGCGCCTAGGTTCAGGTGTCCGACTTCTGAATTACCCATTTGTCCGGGAGGGAGTCCGACCGCCTCTCCGCAGGTCACCAGCGTGGTATTCGGATAGCGTTGATATAAGCTATCGGTGAAGGGAACGCGAGCATGTTGGATGGCATCTGCGGCAGGGACTTTTCCAAGCCCCCATCCATCCATGATCACGAGAATGACTTTTCGGTTTTTCTGGTTCATGATTGAAATATTCCGTTGAAACGGGCCTTTCAAAGTTACGAAAGCAGCAGCGGGGGCGGGGGAAATGAGGCTATTTTTGTGGCATGTCGACAAGTAAACACCTGGAATCCTTTAGTACCTGGCTTACGGAAGATCTTGGTACGGGCGATCATACCACATTGGCCACCGTGGGGGCTGATGTACAGGGAACTGCCGTCTTGCTGGCCAAATCAACCGGCGTCTTGGCCGGTGTGCAGGCGGCATTGGAGTTTTTTGATTTTGTTGATCCGACTTTGGAGCGAAAAGTTTTCATGAATGACAGTGATCGGATACAGACCGGTGATCGGGTCTTTCAACTGAGCGGATCAGCCCGTTCGTTGTTGATCGGAGAGCGAGTGGCACTAAACATGATGCAACGCATGTCGGGGATTGCAACGCTGACTGACCGGTACGTGCAGGAGATAGCCGGAACAAAAACTGTTTTGCTGGATACGAGAAAAACCACGCCCGGTTTTCGTTGGGCCGAAAAAGAGGCAGTGAGAATCGGCGGCGGATCCAACCATCGTTTCGGATTATATGACCGTATCCTGATCAAGGATAATCACATCGATCATGGCGGTGGGGTTCGATCTGTAATTGAGGCTACGCGCGAGTATTTATCAGCCAATCAGTTGACTATACCGATTGAGATCGAAGTGCGCACCATGGAGGAGCTCAATGCGGTGATCGAACACGGCCAGGGCTGTGTGCATCGGGTGTTGTTGGATAATATGTCCCCGGAGCAGGTTCATGAAGCGATTGCCCGCATCAATGGGTTGTATGAATCAGAAGTCAGTGGTGGTATCCAGTTAGGGAATATTCGAGCATATGCAATGGCTGGAGTTGATTTCATCAGTGTTGGTGCGCTGACGCATCAGGCGGTCAGTTTGGACCTGAGCTTGAAAACGGTAATCGAATAATATGTCGAAAAAAAATCGTCCCGATCAGCAGGGTTATGTGTACAGCACCGACCCGAATTTCTCCTACGAGCATGAGTCCAATGAGGAAGAGACGTTGCCGCCGGCGAAACAACAGCTCTATGTTCGACTCGATACCAAGCAACGGGCCGGAAAGGCTGTGACCGTAGTGGAGCGGTTTGTGGGCACAACAGACGATCTCGAGGAATTAGGGAAAAAACTGAAATCCCATTGTGGCACCGGCGGTTCCGTCAAGGACGGAATAGCGCTGGTACAGGGAGATCAACGTGAGAAAATCAAAGCTTTTTTGCTGAAACTCGGCTATAAGGTGAAGGGATGAGGGATGATGGTTGAGATTATTATTGTCCCTGTGCCAGGCTGTATCCTTTTTTATCTCCCCACATGTTCAGGATTTCGATGGAGCAAACTTTAAACTCCTTCATGAAGTGCTGATACAGTTCAAGAATTTCCTCCTGGGTACAGGCAGCTGCGTCTTTGCTCTCGATCCGGCAGCGATATTGATTTACCAGGTTTGTGAATACAGAACCCTTGGGCCAAACCTGCGTACCGCGGTTGCTGATGGTGACCAGTTCAAATTTCGGATTCATTCCGGCGAGTATTTTTTCCGCAACGGGAGTAGGCTGTTCTTCGCTTTCCACAAAAAAGTCGGCCCCCACGATCTTTTCATCCATCGTTTCTTTTGACATGATCAGGGGATTCTTCTCCAGTTTGTACTGGGTGGGTGTGATCGGTTTGTCTTCTAGTATGGGTCTGGCGCCGTGTGCAGGTGTTTTGCCCAGATTATTGATGATCGTCTGAATGAATTCTGTGGTATTGAGCGCCGGTTTGCTCTTGTCACCGAAATCACCGGTGCGGGCACCGCTTTCCAGTGTGAACAGCAGGGCATTCTCGATGCGGGCGGCGTGTCCCATGAAGCCAAGATGACGCAGCATCGCAAGTCCGCTTAATAACAAGGCGGTCGGATTGGCGATGTTTTTTCCCATGATGTCAGGGGCCGTACCATGTACAGCCTCGAAGATGCAGATATGGTCGCCGATATTGGCAGAAGGTGCAAATCCAAGTCCCCCGACTAAGCCTGCACAAAGATCACTGACGATATCGCCTTGTAGATTGGTAAGCACCACTACATCGAATAGGTCAGGGCGGGTGACCATTTTCATGCAGAGGTCATCCACGATCACATCATCGCTTTTCAGTTCGGGGTATTCTTTGGCTACTTCATAGAATACTTCCAAGAAAAGTCCATCGGTGATCTTCATGATGTTCGCCTTATGGCCGCAGGTGATGCGACGTGCGCCTTTTTTTCGGGCCATTTCAAAGGCATAACGGATCACTTGTTCGCTACCCGGGCGTGTGATGAAACGGCGACTCAGTGCTACATCATGTGTGAGCATGTGTTCGATCCCTCCGTAAGTATCCTCGATATTTTCGCGTACGATCGTGAGGTCGATCGGAATACCGGCCTTCGAAAAAACCGTATCGACTCCGTGGAGCGTTTGAAAAACCCGCTTGTTGGCATAGGTGTTCCAGGTTTTACGAGCGGTGACATTCACACTTTTCACACCCTTGCCTTTGGGCGTTTCCATCGGGCCTTTGAATAGGATACCGAGCGATTCAATGGTCTGCTGCGCCTCAGGCGTCAT
>CANGZN010000039.1 GCA_947458625.1 Chitinophagaceae bacterium | reverse complement strand
GGATTGAGGATCAAAGAGCGTTCGAACAAATCCTTCGCCTGCAAGGCTTTCCAGCGGCGGAGGTTTTCTTCCCCTTCCTGTTGAAGGTTATCCAACAGCGAGTGGGCGGCAAATGTCAGGCTTTTTTCTGAATTTTCCAATCGGGCAGCTTCTCCTTCATACCAGATATATGGCTCAAAGAGGCTGATCTCATCCCGCCAAAAATGAGCCAATTCATGAAAGGCCTTCATTTGCTGGTCGGTTTGTGTCGGATCGGCCGGCACCATTTTTTCAAGTTGCTTCACTTTCTCTAACTGACTAGACGTCAGGCGAGATTTGGACATAGCCAGCACCGAATCGGTGGAATAGCCTGTCAACAAAGGAGGCTCAGTAGCCGAAGCTTCCGGCTTGTCAGCTTTTTGCTTACCGGGTTTGGTGATCGGGAAAACGAAATAAATACCCGCGACCAGCACTAGCGCTGAAATCACTGTTATTCGTTGAGTTGCATTGAATTTCATGAGCCGCAAAGTTATTGGAACTGAGGGGTCTGCCAATAAAAAAGGCCCCTATGGGGCCAATGGCATGCAATCGTAGGAAAATCAATCGGCATCCTCACCCGGACCAGCATCCGGTTTAGGCTCCTTTAATTTTTTAACCTCGGCAATAAACTCTTTAGCGGGTTTGAAGGCCGGAATATAATGTTCAGGAATGTGTACTGCTGTGTTTTTCTTGATGTTACGTCCGATTTTGGCGGCTCTTTTCTTGGTGATGAAACTGCCGAATCCACGGATATAAATGTTCTCTCCAGCCGAAAGAGTGTCTTTGACCTCTTTGAACATGGTTTCAAGCGTCACCAATACATCCACCTTTGGGATGCCCGTTTTATCAGCAATTTGGTTGACCAGGTCTGCTTTTCTCATGGTTGCAAGGTTTGGCACCTCTAACATAGTTAAAATATTTTGATAGTCAAGCAAATAGGATAATATTTTTGTCTTTCACTCTTAAATCGCCTTCCGCCGGCCTGTTGTTCATTTCTGGACATAATTAAATGAAAAGCAATCAGTTAGATAATAAATGTCGTTTCTTCAGAGAAAAACTGATGGGATGGCACCTGGAAAGCAATAAACGGGAGATGCCCTGGAAGGGTGAAAAGGACCCTTATCGCATCTGGTTAAGCGAAATCATCCTTCAGCAAACCCGTGTGGAGCAGGGGTGGGCCTATTATGAGCGGTTCCTGAAAAAATTTCCAAACATCAGCGCATTGGCCCGGGCTTCCGATCAAGTAGTTCTTAAGTGCTGGGAAGGCTTAGGCTATTATACACGTTGCCGGAACCTGATACATACCGCCCGATATATTGCCTTCGAACGAAATGGGCTCTTCCCCAGCACATATGATGAGATCATCCAATTAAAGGGGGTAGGTCCTTACACTGCTGCCGCCATTGCTTCTTTTGCCTTCAATCAGCCACATGCGGTGGTCGACGGAAACGTTTTCAGGGTACTAGCCCGTTACCACGGCTTGTCTACACCCATCGATCGACCGGAAGGAAAAAAGTTATTTCAGTCGCTGGCCCAGGGTTCCTTGGATAAAGATCAACCCGGACAATACAATCAGGCACTGATGGATCTGGGTGCTACGGTATGTAAACCGCAGTCTCCAAATTGTGCGGATTGTCCACTGAGAAAAAACTGCACCGCCCATAAAACAGCCATGGTTGATCAGTTCCCGGTCAAATCGCCCGCCAAAGCCAAGCGGAATAGATGGTTTTACTACCTGATACCGGTATGGCAAGGCAAAATCCCACTTCGTATGCGTACGGCAGGTGATGTTTGGGAGGGCTTATGGGAGCCACCACTCATCGAATCCGATCGTCCATTACGTTTTGATGCGTTATTGAAGCAACTCCATGAGACCTACGAGATGGATTGGCCGACAAAACAATCAGTTTATGAACGGGTCAACTTGCGGCAGGTTCTCTCGCATCAGGAAATACACGGATCCTTCTTTCGATACGAACTGCAGGCGAAACCCGGAAATTTTCGATCGTTCAAGTGGTTGAGCCTAAAACAGCGGGCGGCCATTCCTTACCCTAAGCTGATACAGAACTACTGGGCGGAGTCAGACTCCCACGAATAACCGAAAACAGATATTTTTGTAAAGCCTCTTGGTTCATAACAGATTGAACCCGGGAGGACCCCGATTGGATACGATCCCCTTATCATTCAATTTCTTTCAAACGCTTCTTTCTCTGCCGGCGCCCGGTCTTACCGTTTCGCTGGCACTCCTGCTGATCACCCTATTGATCAGTTTTTTCCTGTCCGGGTACGAAGTCGCTCTTTTTTCTTTGAATAAATCGGATCTGGATTGGATGAAAACCAAATCCACCCCCGCCGCCAAGCGGGTACTTCGTTTGCTGGATGAACCGAAGGCCGTTTATGTTTCGCTGTTGATGGCCGGTACCTTTCTCAATATCTGTATCATTTTACTCGGCAATTTTTTACTGACCGACCAACTGGCTGCGGTGATCCGCCCGGTCGCCTTGCTTTGGCTGATCAAAGTATTGATACTTTCTATCGGTTTGATCTTTCTTGTTCGGGTGCTACCGAAAGTCTGGGCTACACAGAATAATCTTCGTTATGCATTGGACAGCTCCTGGCTGATCGACGGACTACACCGCTTGCTTCGACAACCTAGTCTGCAATTGGTTTCCTTGGCCGATCGGATCGGGCAACTTGCCGGCGCAGATAAGACCGATAAACAAAAACTGGATGAAGCCCTCGACGAAGATGTACCCGATGCCACAACACCCGACGAGCGAAACATCCTGCGTGGTGTGATCCGCTTTGGAGACATCAGCGTTCGCCAGATCATGAAAGCTCGGTTGGATGTTAGCGGAATCGAAATCAACACACCTTTCGATCAACTCGTGCAACAGATCGAATCCTTGCACTACTCTCGCTTGCCAGTTTACAAAGAGAGTCTCGATGAGATCGTCGGCATTCTGCACACCAAGGAGTTACTGCCTTTTCTCCGTTCCGGCAAAGCAGACTGGACAAGCTTGCTGCGACCGCCTTTCTTCGTTCCTGAACAAAAACCCATCGAGGACTTGTTTCAGGAATTTCAACAACGTCGCGTACACTTTGCGGTTGTGGTCGATGAATTCGGTGGAACCAG
The DNA here is from genome assembly GCA_947458625.1 of Chitinophagaceae bacterium. GTDB lineage: Bacteria > Bacteroidota > Bacteroidia > Chitinophagales > Chitinophagaceae > JJ008. Next base: position 11,065 of record CANGZN010000039.1, on the reverse strand, counting down.
CGGCATTGTAACGATGGAAGATGTATTGGAGGAAGTGATCGGGGAAATACAAGATGAATTCGATGACGAGCATACCGGATTGCAGCGAGTGAACGATTCAACCTTTCTGATCGACGGAAAAACAGCATTGACGGAAGCCTGCCGCTTCATGCAGCAACCCATCGATACCTTCGATGGCGTCAAAGGGGAAAGTGATACGGTAGCCGGACTCGTACTCGAACTCGCAGGCGGCTTTCCGAAGCCGGATGATTCGATCGTTTCCGGAGATTTTCGTTTTACTGTATTGCAGATCGAGCAGAACCGCATTCAACAAGTACAGGTACAAATACTGACAGGCTCCGTAGCATGAACAAACTGATCACGATATTGACCATCCTCTGTGTTGTGGCAATCGCTTGCAATCGGCCCTATAACGTAGGAAAGAAACGTGGGTATTATCGGATCGATCTACCGACTAAAGGCTATCAGTTATTCGAGAAACCGGGTTATCCCTACCGATTCGAATATCCGGTGTATGCCCAGGTGATCAAGGATTCAACATTCTTCGATGATCGCGCGGAGGACTGGTGGATCAACATCGATTTCCCCTCATTCAATGGGCGCATCTATATCAGCTATAAACCGGTAGGCGGACAATATACATTCGATTCGTTGGTGCGCGATGGTTACCGCCTGGCCTATCAGCAACACGTGGATGTGGCCAACCGGATCGAGGACAGTTTGATGAGAACGCCCAACGGCGTAGAAGGAATTTATTTTTCCCTGGGTGGTAATACCGCTACCGCCAATCAATTCTTCTTGACCGATTCCACTCGGCATTTCTTACGCGGGGCATTGTATTTTGACGCTACCCCTAACGCCGATTCATTGGGGATCGTTAATGATTTTTTGAAAAAGGACCTCTTGCATCTCATTAATACGTTGCAATGGTCCGACCGCACCCAATCCCCTCAGCCATGATCGTCATTGAAAACCTGCTCATCAGCGAAGACATCATCGAGAAAAAGTTCGTGTGCGACATTGCTCGTTGCAAGGGTGCCTGCTGTGAAGAAGGAGCGGCAGGTGCGCCACTGGAGGAGGAAGAAAAACAGATCATCGATGACGTATTTGAAACAGTGAAACCTTACCTGTGTGAGCAATATCTCACGGAGATCGATAAGAAAGGAAAATATGTCTACCACGAAGAATTTGGTTGGGTGACCCCCACGGTGGATGCCGATAACGAGATCTGCGCCTTTGCCATTCGCCGCGCCAACGGAGTGATCCATTGTGCCTTCGAACAAGCTTATCTGGATGGCAAGATCAGTTGGAAGAAACCAGTCAGCTGCCATCTTTATCCGATCGTGGCGAAGAAAGGCAAGTACGGCGATTATGAGCGGCTGAACTATGAGCCCCGCACAGAGATCTGTAAGCCCGGCTGCCTAAATGGCGAGGCCCTGCAAGTGCCGGTTTACGCGTTTCTGCGCGAACCGATCGTACGTAAATACGGCGAGGAGGTGTATGAAGCCTTGGATACGATTGCTAAAGGAGATTGGGAAGAAATCGATTTCAAGGAGTAATTTTAGATATGGCGATCAACGAGCAAACCGGTACCGAGATCAAATCCACTTTCCTGGCACGTAGTGCCGTGAAGTCGTCAGACCGTGAGCATCGCCGAAAGATCAACTTCAACATCGGTCGGTACGATGCGGCCGTACCCAAGGGCAAAGCTCAATACACCGACTTGATGGGTGCCCGTGAGCGCGCCAAAAACCGCAAATGGAAGGCCATTGAGAATCTGGATAGGTACCTAGAGGATTTTGAAGCCCAGTTGCTTCGCAGAGGTGCTAAAGTCATCTGGGCGGAAGATGTTGCACAGGCGCAAGCTGCGATACAAAAGATCTGTAAGGAGAAGAATTGCCGTACGCTCGTCAAGAGTAAGAGCATGGTGACGGAAGAGATCCACCTGAATGATTTTCTGAAGACCATCGGTGTGGATTCTATTGAAACAGACTTGGGTGAATACATTCAGCAATTAGATGGAGAGGCGCCTTATCACATCGTCACGCCGGCGATGCATAAAAGCAAAGAGGATGTAGCTAAACTTTTTGCTGAAAAATTAGGAACTGACCCGAAGGCAACGCCGACAGAACTCACGCTTACTGCCCGTGCCATTTTGCGCGAAAAATATGTGGAGGCGGAGGTCGGTGTCACCGGTGCCAATTTTCTGATCGCCGATATAGGAGGAATTGCTATCACCGAGAATGAAGGAAATGCTCGGTTGAGTTGTGCCTGGCCCAAAACACATATTGTTGTTGCCGGTATTGAAAAAATGATCCCCTCGCTGGCGGACCTGGATCTGTTCTGGCCTTTACTGGCAACCTACGGAACCGGACAGCAACTGACTGTTTACAACACGTTGGTGACCGGACCCAAACAACCGAAGGAGACAGACGGACCGGAAGAACTGTATGTGATCCTGCTGGATAATGGTCGAACCAGTATTCTGGCCGACCCCAAACAGCGTGAAAGCTTGTATTGCATTCGTTGCGGCGCCTGCCTCAATGCTTGTCCCGTTTACAAAAACATTGGCGGTCATGCGTACGGCACTACGTATAGCGGACCGATCGGTTCCGTGATCACACCCAACCTAAAGGCCCTGGGTGAATGGAAGCATCTCAGTGAAGCTTCCTCGCTTTGTGGTAATTGTACAGAGGTCTGTGCGGTTCGGATCAACCTACATGAATTGTTACTGCACAACCGACATGCCGTGGCGGTTAAGCAGGAAGGTCCGATCGTGGAACGAATCGCCTGGAAACTTTGGAAACAGGGCATGCTGCATCGCAGCTGGATGAATTTGGCGAATGGAAAGGTTAAGAATAAGGTGGTGAACGGTTTGGCCAGTGCGTGGACGGCTCAACGAGGAAGCCTCGAGTTTCCGGCCAAAAGCTTCAATCAACTCTGGAAGGAGCGAAATAAAAATCGCTGATCACCCTTGCTTCTCTATACGCATACAATAACACCGCGATTGCGATACATCGTGGAGTGGTTTCAAGAGCATCATCTGAATGAAGCTATCGAACTGACCGATTCAGTCGACTATTTTCGATCATATACAGGCGCCCGAATCAATTACAGTGCACAGCGGGTTACCGATAAAGAATGTTGGATCGAGCCGCATTCAATTTTATTCGAAGAAGACATTCACGCGATCCCCATTACGGTGTCGACGAATGGAAGCTTCCCTATTTTTTTCTGTGGGCGAGGTGACATGGGATTCGATCTGTTGGGGGCTTCTTTTTATTTGGTCGTTCGGTATGAAGAGTATCTATCATTTAAGCGGGATATGTACGGACGGTATGCCCATGAACAATCCATCGCCTTTCAGCATGGATTTCTTCATCGTCCGATCGTAGATGAGTGGATGAAGCAGTTTATGCTTTGTCTTCGATCCTATTTCCCTGAATTAATCCCCAAGTCGAATCAATTCCGGCACCTGGCCACCTATGATATTGACGAGTCATACGCGTATCAGTATAAACCTGTTTGGAAACAACTGGGCGGCGTCCTACGTGACTTTTGCTATGGCCGTATCGACTGGGTCGGTGAACGATTTCGGACCTTATTCGGAATTCAACAGGATCCGTATGATTCCTTTTCCATGCTGGAGCAGTTGCATGCTTCCATCGGCAATCGACCGATCTGCTTTATACATGCCGGAGCAAAAAATGGACGGTACGATAAAAACTTCTCACCAAGGTATCCGGAGCAACAGCGATTGATCCGCTCCCTTGCAGCTTGGTCTGATCTCGGATTACATCCTTCTTGGCAAACTGGTGATCAGGTGGGTTTGTTGAGTAAAGAAAAAAAATCCCTCGAGACGGTCCTCAATAGACCGGTTCATCAGTCGAGGCAGCATTATATCCGTTTTCATTTACCATCGACTTATCATCAGCTGATCGATGCCGGCATCACGGACGATTATTCGATGGGATATGGGTCGGTGAATGGATTTCGGGCCGGGACGTCCAGGTCCTTTCAATGGTTCGATCTGTCTAGGAACATCAACACCTCATTGAGGATTCATCCGTTCTGTTATATGGAGGCCAATTCTTATTTCGAATGCAAGCAATCGGTAGATGAGGCCGAGACTGAGTGGAGGGAGTTAGAAAAACTAGTACGATCGGTAAACGGACAAATGATCACCATCTGGCATAACATTTTTCTGGGCAGTCAAAAACGCTTTGCCGGGTGGGGTGATCGATATGTGCAATGGCTAAAGACACTTAAGCCTTAGATCCCTTCCGGTTCGGGCTGTTCTGCCGGACTGATCCGAAAAGCTCTATTTACCAAATACACGCCGAGTAAGGTGATGATTGTTCCGACGATCATGTAGGGGGTGATGTGATCATTGAAATAAAGCCAACCACAGATCGCGGCTACGATGGGATTGACATACGCGTAGATGGATGCTTGTTCTGTTGGCAGATTTTGTAAGGCATACAAATAGCAGATAAAAGCGATCAGCGATCCGAAGACGATCAGGAAAGCGATCGAGCTCCAGGCCTTCCAGGAAATTTCAGCAAAGGGTATGTATTGTCCGGTGATCCGGCTGACAACAAAAAGTGTTGTGCCCGAGATCAGCATTTGCAATCCGAGACTGAAATAGGGATTGAAGGTGAGGGCTTCTTGTTTTGTGTATAGGGTAGCAAAGGCCCATGTCCACGTAGCGATCAACGATAACCCGATGCCCAACCGAAAATCCGGAAGCAAAAAATCACTCATGTGATCATAGAAGATCGTGCAAACGCCTCCGAACCCCAGCAGTAATCCGAATAGGGCCAGGCGTGGCAGTTTTTCGCGACTGGCGAAGAGTCCGATGATCACCAACCAGAGCGGAAAGATCGCACCCATGATGGCGCCCATTCCGGCGGAGATGTATTTCACGCCCCAGGTGCTGAGTCCGTTGCTCATCATGAAATTCAAAAAACTAAGAATTAGAACAGAACGCCATTGTTTGCCTTTTGGCAATCGTTCGCGGCGCAGCAGAAAGAAACTTACGTAGATCGCCCCTGCCAGAAATTGTCGTATCCCCGCTAGTTGCAGGGCCGGCATGTATTGCACACCAACTTTGGAGGCCACCCAGGTCAGTCCCCAAAACAAACACACCGCCACCAAAGCCAGGATCGCTTTACCGCGCGTGCCTTGTTTGTAATAGTAAAACGGATTGAATACCTCCAGCGATTCTTTCGAGCGCTGGGCGCCTCGCATCAATATCGCATATAGATTCTCAAAGATCATCCGTGCCTGAAATGTCGCTGACCGGTGATCACCATCGCCAGTTGGTGCTGTTGACAGTATTCGATGGAATCATTATCCCGAACGGATCCACCGGGTTGGATGAAGGCCGTGATACCCGCTTGATGTCCGAGTTGTACGCAGTCGTTGAATGGGAAAAAAGCATCACTGGCCATCACGGCACCGTTCAGGTCGAACTGAAATTGCTTTGCCTTTTCAATAGCCTGACGAAGTGAATCGATGCGACTGGTTTGTCCGCAACCTTTTCCCACCAGTTGTTTTTGCTTTACCAGGGCAATGGCATTGCTCTTGAGATGTTTACAAACCAAGTTGGCAAACCGCAGATCGCTTTGTTCCGATTCGGTTGTTGCTCTGCCGCCTACTTCTTTCCATTCTGCATAATTCCCCTCGTCGATTGATTGGACCAATACACCATTCAGTAGGTGTTTGCTTTGTTGACGGATCTTGGGCCAGGCGCGCATGGCAAGGAGAATGCGATTCTTTTTGGCGCGTAAGATTTCCAGGGCTTCCGGTGTGAACTGGGTGGCGATCAGGACTTCGAAGAAAATATCTTGTATGGCAGTGGCCGTAGCAGCATCGATCTCTCCATTGCAAACAAGGATGCCTCCAAAGGCGCTTTCCGGATCACCGGCCAATGCATCTTTCCACGCTTGTGATACGGTAGGTCGTTCTGCGATGCCACAGACATTCGTGTGTTTGATGATCGCGAACGTGTATTCGCCGGATGACTCGACTGAAAATTCGCGGATCAGCTCGATGGCTGCTTCCACGTCGACCAGATTATTATACGAAAGTTCTTTTCCGTTCAGTTTTTCGAAGAGCGCGTTGAGGTCGCCGTAGAAGGTGGCTGATTGATGCGGATTTTCGCCATATCGGAGCGGTTGGGGGAAGGGTTGTGCTTGGAAGAATTCCGTGCCGCCGGTGGGGTTGAAATACTGAGCAATCGCTACATCGTAATGCGCGACCACTTCAAATGCTTTTGCTGCGAACGCGCGGCGTTGCTCCAGGGTCAGTGAGCCGTCCTGCGCCTCCAATAACTGAGCCAGCGTGGCATAGTCGTTCTTGGCAGCAATAACAGTGAGGTCCTGGTAGTTTTTTGCCGCAGCCCGTATCATGGAGGGCCCGCCGATATCGATCTTTTCGATGATGGCTTTTTCGTCTGCAGTAGAGGCTACGGTTTCTTCGAACGGATAGAGATCTACGATCACCAGGTCTATTTCCGGGATGGCGTATTGTTCCATCTCGTTGACATGCGAGGCATCGTTTCTTTTTCCAAGAATACCCCCGAATACTACCGGATGCAGCGTCTTGACCCGTCCGCCCAGAATGGCAGGATAATTGGTGAGTGATTCTACCGGAGTCACTTCGGCTCCTAATGATTCCAAGAAGGTTTGTGTACCGCCGGTGGAGTAGATCGTTACTTGATTTTTTTTCAGTTGTTCAACGATCGGTTCCAGCCCATCCTTGTAAAAAACAGAGATAAGGGCTGATCTGATTTGTTTCGACATGATGTGTGGTGAATATGCTTCTGCAAAGGTATCGGTTGAATGATTCATCAAAAGGGTGGGGGATAAGTTGTGATATTTACCATTGCCATACCATACCGGGGATTCGATCGAGCCGTTCGATCCATCCGTTCATGAGTCCTAAAAGAAATTCAAGGCACCGGCTGATGGGTTCAGCGGCAGATGAAACCGCTGACATCGGTATCAGGATAAATAGCCCGATCAAGATGATCGAAGAGATAGGTACGGCGATCAGGTTGGCTGGCAGGAATAACAATGGAATCTGATGAAAATAATAGAGGGTGAATGGAAGGGTGCCGATTGTGGCGGCCACCGTCATACAGCAGGCACTCCAGGTGCTTTTGAGTAATGGGTTTATCGGATCGACCCAGGTAGATAGCTTGGGTTGAAGTAGCAGGATGCCCAATACTGCTCCGTGTGAGAGTTGAAAGCCCGGGTCGAACAGCCAATCCGGGTCGGCCACAAGCAAAAACAGCATGGATAATCCCAGCGCTTGTAAACCGGAAATGGGTCGTTCCATCCATCTTCCTGCATGTATGAAGGTGAACATGATCCCAGCACGTAACACAGATGCCTCCCCGCCGGCAAGAAAGCAGAAGATCCAGATACAGCATACCGTCAATAGCGTGCGGATCGTTTGTCCACCCCAAATAAACAACAACGGATAAAGCAATCGCCACAGGATCTCAAATACCAATGAAATATGCAAGCCGGAAATCGCAATGATGTGTATGGTTCCGGTTCGGGTATACTGTTGCTTTATGTCCGGATCCAGTCCGCCTTTCCAACCGATAAAGAGTGCCGTAGCCAAGCCGCTGTACATCGTATCGGGAAGATTGTCGTATATAATATTTTTCAACTGCATCCGAATGGTATGCAAATGATTGGTGATGTTCCAATGTTCTTGTGGGAGCGTCGTGATGGTTGAGGTATCAACTATGAATCCTTGATGTGTGATCTTATTTCGCAGGCAGTAGGTTTCATAATCGAAGTCAGTTCCGGGTTTGTTGCGGATCGGCTTAAAATGTATGTTGACCCAGGCGGAGATGCCCGGTTGAGCCTCTTTCAGGCAGTTGTGGTCTCGTGAATACAAGAATACGCCACCTGATACTCTATTGATCGATCCGTTGTGTTGCCTGGCGATGAGATCAGCGGCACATTTCCAACCGGTTCGGGTGCGAACGGGTTCTTGTCTGTAGGTCAATAAAAATGATGACGGCGTTTGCGATGTCTTTCCGATCCAATCGGGTTGTCGGCGATGATCGCGCAAGGAGGTGTAAAAAGCGCCACACAGCAGTGGCAATAAGGCCATCATTGATCCGGAAAGTGTAGCGAGTTGCCATTTCCAGCGGATCGACATACTATTAAACGTTCCGATCAGGAAGATCAGTCCGAGTAACGGAAAGAGACTTTGATCTATCGTAACAGAAAAGTAGTTGTTGATAAGGATACCGATCGCAAAGGGGATCAACAGCCGATATATCGGAGCCGGCATTCCTGATAGCATCCCTGCAAACTACAAGTAGGGACAAGCTTACGTCCTCACACTTTCCGTCCAATTTTCATCCTTCACCCTTCATCTTTCATCCTTCACCCCTCAACTACTTCGACAAGTACATACTCCTGTCTTTGTACAACTGTCTGAAATAGGGGTCGCGCAGATTTTTCACGAAGCGGATGGCTTCTCCGGTCGATTTCATTTCGGGACCGAGTTCTTTGTTCACGCCCGGAAATTTATTGAAGCTGAATACGGGTTCTTTGATTGCGAATCCGTCGAGTTTCTTTTCGAAGGTGAAATCGGTCAGTTTGTGCGTACCCAGCATCACTTTGGTAGCTACGTTCAGATATGGAATCTGATAAGCCTTGGCAATGAAGGGGGTGGTGCGGGAGGCACGTGGGTTGGCTTCGATCACAAATACTTTTCCGTCTTTGATGGCGAATTGTATGTTGATGAGTCCTTGTATGTTCAGTGCCCGTGCAATTTTCTCTGCATATTCTTCCATGGTTTGCACTTCCAGTGGCGTGAGGTTGAAGGCTGGAAGTACGGCGTTGCTATCACCTGAGTGAATACCGGCGGGTTCGATATGTTCCATCACGCCCATCACATGGAAGTTCTCGCCGTCGAAGATGGCGTCGATCTCTGCTTCCTGACATCGGTCGAGGAAATGGTCGATCAGGATTTTATTTCCGGGAATATGTTTGAGCAGACTGATCACGGCTTTTTCAACTTCTTCATCGTTGATCACGATACGCATGCGTTGTCCGCCCAGTACATAACTGGGACGAACCAACACCGGGTAGCCAACTTTATTGGCCACTTCGATCGCATCATCTACAGACCAGGCGGTTCCGTATTCAGGGTAGGGGATCTCCAATGATTTCAGCATATCACTGAATCGTCCGCGATCTTCTGCTATATCCAGGCTATCGAAAGAGGTTCCGACGATATGAATGCCTTTTTGGGTGAGCTTCTCTGCGAGTTTCAGTGCGGTTTGCCCGCCCAGCTGCACGATCACGCCATACGGTTTTTCATGTTCGATGATCTCCCAAAGATGTTCCCAGTATACGGGCTCGAAATAAAGTTTATCGGCCATGTCGAAATCGGTGGAGACCGTTTCCGGGTTACAGTTCACCATGATGGCTTCGTAGCCGCATTCTTTGATGGCGAGGAGTCCGTGTACGCAGCAATAATCGAATTCGATGCCTTGGCCGATGCGGTTGGGGCCGGATCCGAGTACGATGATCTTTTTGCGGTCGCTGACTTTACTTTCGTTACGATGACCTTCTTCGAAGGTGGAATAGAAATAGGGTGTCTTTGCCTCGAATTCAGCACTGCAGGTATCCACCATTTTGTATACGCGTGTGATCCCGGCTGCTTTTCTTTTTTCGTAGATAACTTCTTCGGTTCCGCTTTTAAGAATACGAGCGAGCTGTTCGTCGCTGAACCCGTGTACTTTGGCTTTGCGGAGTAATTCGATCGGTAGGTCGTCGATCGAGTAGTTTGCCAACTCTTTTTCGAGGTTGACGATCTTGAGAATCTCGAAGAGGAACCAGCGGTCGATGCCGTTGGTGGCTTTAGAGATGGTGCCCACCGAAATGCCCGCCATGAGTGCATCCTTGATTCGGAAGAGTCGATCCCATTTCGGGGTCTTGATGTACTCCAGCAGTTCTTCGGCATGCATCATGCTTTTGCCGTAATAGCCCAGTCCCACCGCATTGTTTTCCAAACTCTGACAGGCCTTCTGTATTGCCTCGGTGAAGCTGCGTCCAATCGCCATTACCTCGCCCACACTTTTCATTTGCAGACCCAGTGTATCGTTGGCACCTTTGAATTTGTCAAAATTCCAGCGCGGGATCTTGACGATCACGTAGTCGAGCGCCGGTTCGAAGTAGGCGGAAGTGGTTTTGGTGATCTGGTTTTCGAGTTCATCCAAATGATATCCGATGGCCAGCTTAGCAGCGATCTTGGCGATGGGATATCCGGTGGCCTTACTGGCGAGTGCAGAGGATCGGCTCACGCGTGGATTGATCTCAATGGCGATGATCTCTTCGTTTTCCGGGTTCAGGGCGAATTGCACGTTGCATCCGCCGGCAAAATTCCCGAGATCACGCATCATGCGGATGGCGGTGTTGCGCATCAGTTGCATGCCGGTGTCGCTGAGCGTCATGGCCGGTGCCACAGTGATCGAGTCGCCGGTGTGTACGCCCATCGGGTCGAAGTTCTCGACAGTACAGATGATGCATACATTATCGGCTGAGTCGCGAAGCAGTTCCAATTCAAATTCTTTCCATCCCAGTACGGCTTTTTCTACCAGTACTTCGTGTATCGGGGAGGCTTGTAGTCCGCGGTTCAAAGCCTCATCCAGATCATCCTTATCATGTACGAAACCGCCGCCGGTACCCCCGAGCGTGAAGGAGGGGCGTATCACCAATGGGAAACCGATCTGTTGGGCGAATTCTTTTCCTTCCAGGAATGAGTTTGCCGTACGGGCAGTGGCCACTTGTATGCCCATTTGTATCATCCATTGCCGAAATTTCTCTCGGTCCTCTGCTTTATCGATGGCTTTGATATCTACACCGATCAGCCGAACATTGTATTGCTTCCAGAGTCCGAGTTCTTCTGCTTCTTTTGCCAGATTCAGTGCGGTTTGTCCGCCCATGGTGGGCAGCACGGCATCGATCTGATTCTCTTGCAAGATCTGTTCGATGCTTTCTACGGTGAGGGGAAGCAGGTATACACG
>CANGZN010000038.1 GCA_947458625.1 Chitinophagaceae bacterium | reverse complement strand
GGTAGAAGAAGTAGATGACATTTAGGCTTATAAGGATTGATTCTATTCCAATGTTTAACGAATCAGCTTTAGAGCTGTTTGTGTTTAGTAATTGGATTATTGTGTTTATTGTGAATAGAATTGTGCAAGTAGTTGCAAGCTTTATTTGTTTCTTTTGAGAAAGAAAAATTATGACACTAAAACTATAAAATTCTAAAGCTGTGTAAATTATCCAATAGGCATGGCTTCCAAACTCTGACAGAAGAGATGAGTGGAAAATGTTTATAAGGCCAAATAGCAAAGAGTATGCTGAGACAGCTAAAGCAATTGAGTTGAGGGTCTTTTGTTGCCAAAAGATTCTAACTACAATTAGTAGCGGCAGAAAAAAAGATGCCTTTAGGGCAAAAAGAAAGAGGTTTTCCAATTTATTGACCTTGAGAATCAAAAATAGAAAACCTCTTCTACGATCTAGGGTTTCGGATCTAAACAGAGATTATTCCCAGATGAGTTCTGTGGTCTGGGTGTTTTGGAAAATTCTATTTGTTGTTTTCATAACTAATTCATTTTAAGGGTTTACCGAATGTTTAGCGGGAGGGTGAAATTCACTTAGTCGGTCTCCGCAATCAACCGGTCAATCTCTATCGGGTTACCCTTAAAATCGTATAAATCCCACATATCCATGGGGTTTTAACGATTGATATTCCGAAAAATACTTGGTAAAAATACGAATATATACGATATAAAATGCGTAAAAATACTATCGTAAAATCCCTTAAAACAAGCTTTTAGGGGCTAGTTATCCACATTTTGGGGTCCGGCTTAGTATATTTTGAGGGCATACCAATCTCTAGTTCGCAGCTAATGTGCTGATAATTAGATAGATAAGAGTTTACTCTTGTTTTTCGGGCAAAAAATGTGTAAGTCACGGCCTGCCTGGTTCTTTTATCGAAAAGTCCCTTCCTTGTGTAGGTTCAATATTTGTAATTGATAATCAGTTGATAAAAGGGGCGGCTGACATCAATTGCAGAATGAAAATCTACGATTTTGAGGATGTTTTTTCCCTCAAATGCTCACGATGCCGTGTCTAATCGCAAAAATCGCAAGTCCAACCCGGCTCTTTATGTCCAGTTTCACAAAAAGTTGGTCTCGAAGGCCATCTACTGCACGGGGATTCAGTTTCATTTCCTGAGCGACTTCCTTATAGGTCATTTCGGAGCAGGCAAGCTTAAGGAAAGAAAGTTCCTGTTCACTCAGGAGATTCTTCTGAAGCACCATTTTGCCCTCATCGTTGACTCGAAAGAGTTGAGCAATTCGGCTGCTGGTGTAATTTGAATAGTAATATCCAGTGTCTCGAACGGTTTGAATGGCCTGTTTCAGTTCATCCGGGTGTATATCCTTTTTGAGGAATCCTTTTACTCCAGCTTGTAACAACCGGATCAAAGAGAGCTCTGAATCATACATGGTAAGCATCAAAACGCTCATTTCTTGATGATTTTCATGGATCCAGTTTGCTACCTCCCAACCACTGATTTTGGGCATATTCAGATCAAGGATCAGTACATCCGGCACTTGTCCCGCCCGGATCTTTTCTATCAGCTGCTCCCCATTAGAAGCCTTTAATATCACCTCACAATTGCCGAATCCATCGATAAGGGTGGCAAGTGCATCGCGAAGCAGGACATGGTCATCGGCCAGACCGATCTTAATCTTAGTTGAGTTTGACATTAGCTTGATATGGGATGGTGAATTGTATGCGTGTGCCTTTTTTCAGTGAAGATTGAATTTGAAATTCCCCACTCAGAAATCTAATCCGATTTTCCATGTTTGATAAACCGGTGCTCCGAGTTCTTTTAGGTGTACCGGGGTCGAACCCATGTCCGTCATCAATTAATGAAACGTGCAAATATTCCGGATGGAAGTGTAATTGTAGCTGGGCGCATCGAGCATCGGCATGTTTTAAGATATTTTGAAACCCCTCCTGAATTACTCGATAGATTACGATCTCTCGCTGCGGTTCCATGTAGGATGTGAATCCGTTCACCTCATATTGAACTTCAAAGTGGTTTAGGATATGTAGTCGGCTAATCTCTTCATCTATAGCGGGGAGTAATCCCTGCTGGAGTAAAGCCTCTGCGTTTAAGTTCTTGGAGATGTCTGACAGCTGCTGGATGGATTGACCCAGTAAATCGACAGCCATTCTTACTTTATTAAAATCGGTCTCTGAAGGTGGTTCCAGCAGCGTGTTCAATTGAAGTTTTGCTAACGTAAGTCCATGGCCAATCGAGTCGTGAATTTCTCTGGCAATATCATGAGAGGTTTGCTCCTGGATTTCAAGTTTCACATTAAGAACGGTTTTTTCAAACTCATTTTTTTGGGTTTCGATCTCAGTTAAATGTTGAAGATGACTCTTTTGGTATTTGAAAATTACGTACACAATGAAGCCAATTGTGCTGGTAATTACTAAGCCACTTACCGCTGAAAATAATATTAATTCCAGATTGGTGTTTTGCATGTTAAACCCTTTGAAAGACAAAAGAAAAGAATTGAAAATGGCATATAATAGAGGAGGGCAGGCAGTAATGAATCAAATAATTCATTGCCTGTTGGAAAATGAGGCCCTACTACATAAAATGGGGCAGATACCGAACAGTAGAAAAGTGCACCAAGGAAGCACCAGAACGATCCTTTTTCAAATAAACTAATTTTCGGCATCTCATGTATTAAGCTTTTGAAGTAATCGACAGATAGGTAGATAATTAAAAGAAATTCAAGTGAGCCTAATAGGTATGTTAATCTTAATATTTCCCGTGCATCAATGAAAATTGTATAAAATATTATTGTGGTAGAAAAAGTCGATAGGACTATAAATAATACCTTATTAATGTTATTTTTTTTATAATTGAAGAATCGATTATGAAGACTACTAAAGAAATTAAATTCAAAAACTGCAATTATAATATTTGAAAAGTTTATAAAGTATAGCCTTGCTTGCAATGAAATATTTTTATTTGGGGAAATTAAATTGTCAATTAGGCCGAGTGTTAGCTCAAGAGTCAAGTAAATCACCAGTGGCCGATATTCGCAACTTAGTATTTGCTTTTTTTTGATTGTAATAATTGTATATAATACGCTAATCCACAGGATGATTTTTGTGTAAAAGAAGCTGGTAGCGTATTCAATTAATTGTTCAAATTCTGGTAATTCAATGACCATGTTGCTAAAATACCCATGATCTCTTCCTTTTCTAAACTTCTATTTAGAAGAAAAACCCCCTATTCCCACCGTTTTTTCCCCGCCCTACTTTTGGCTAGCCGGAAAAGATTTCGATGCTGATTGATTATGAATGGGTTGTAATATAAAATCGAGTACTTTTACGTGAGTGCTATGGAACATAGAAAGATCCTTTTGGGTATGGCAGATGATCATAAGATCTTTCGGGACGGACTGCGGGCTGCCCTGAAGGAAAAGGAATTTCTACAGGTAGCCTGGGAGGTTGAGGATGGTAATGATCTCATGCACAAGTTGTTGGTCAAGATGCCAGATGTCTTATTGATGGATGCACGAATTCCCAATGCAGATGGCATTCATGCCATAGCAAGAATTCGGAAGGAGTATCCTGACATCCGTATTATTATACTGACCATGTACGATGATCCGCAATTGGTACACCGAATGATGGAAATGGGAGCCAATGCCTTTTTAACTAAAATGGCTGATCCCGATGAGATCATCCAAGCTATTCTCACCTGCGTAGAGCACGATTTTTATTTCAACGACCTGGTTAACCAGGCACTCCTTTTGAAATTGCAGCGCAAACGAAAAACGCCTCGACTTTCCGCTAGCACGGTTCGTTTCACCGACAAGGAGTTGCGCATTTTGCAACTGATCGCAGATGATAAGACTACGGAGGAGATAGCGGCGGCTGTTTACCTAAGTCCGCGCACCATCGAAACGATACGTCAGCAAATGAAGATCAAAGCAGGCGTCAAAACGATAGCCGGTCTCATTATGTACGCGACCCGACATAAGATCCTCGAATGAGTTTCAATCCCAACCACAGCTACTTCGACGGCAATTACCAAGAAATCTGGAAACAAGTCATTCCCGAACAACTGACCGATAAAGAAATCGGTCACCTCGTCGATCAATACGGACTGAATGCATCCACCAAGGTTCTCGATCTGATGTGCGGTCACGGACGTCATGCCCTTGCACTTGCCGCAAAAGGAATTCCCGTAACGGCTGTAGATAATCTGAGTAGTTACATTCAGCAAATTGAACAAGCCGCCACCAGCCATTCGCTTCCTATATCCACTTTCTGCCAAAATCTTTTGGAGTGGAACCCCGTCGCTGATCACGATTGGGCCCTTTGCATGGGTAATAGCCTGAACTTCTTCTCCCCGGTTGAACTCCCAGTGTTGCTTCGTAAAGTGGCTGACAGCCTAGCACCGAGCGGTTACTTCTGGATCAATAGTTGGTCAATCGCAGAGATCGTGCTCCCCCGCACCCAGAAAAAAGAATCACACTCTTCCGTTATCGGACCATACCGGCACACCAATCATTTTGAACTGAAACACGATCCCTTACGCATCGAAATTCAAAGCATCATCACAGACGAACTTGGTGCCGAAGAAAAAAAGATGGCGATCGATTATCTTTATACGATAGACGAACTCCGGGTTTATCTGGCAGAAGCCGGACTTCAGCTGATCAAAGCTGAAAGTGTACCCGGCAAAAAACATTTTTCTGAGGGCGATCCCAGGGTTTATATACTTAGTCAAAAATCTAGCCATTAGTAAGATTAAATACTTAATTCATTTCTTCTTCTTCCCTTCAAATACCTTGGGTTCCGCATTTTTATCGTAGTTTTCCGATTTCCGACAAGACTTAGTTATCATCCATCCAACGATCATGAAGAACGAAGGCCCCATCAAAGTCGCTATTGCCGACGACCACGCATTGTTTCGTACCGGGATCAAGACAGCCCTCCAGGTCCGCAAGGACATCCAAATGGTGGCTGAGGCAGAGAACGGTATGCAATTATTAAATCTATTGAAGCATATCCAGCCGGATGTGGTGTTGCTTGATATCCAGATGCCTGTCATGGATGGACTCACTGCTCTTCCGGAGATCAAAAGAATGTATCCCGGTGTGAAAGTGATCATGCTTTCCTTCTTGAATGATCATTCCGTGATCTCCAAGATGATGGAACTGGGAGCTAATTCTTACATCACAAAAGAGTCAGGCGCTGATCTTATCTATGAAGCGATACGAGGCGTTTATGAAAATGAATTCCATTTTAACGATATCACCAATAAGGCATTGCTGAGCGGATTGAAAAATAAGCGCACTGCGGAAGCAGTCGCTCCGCCGGATGTACAGTTGACAGAGAAAGAGATCACCATTCTCAAACTCATGTGCGAAGAAAAGAGCACAAAAGAGATCGCGGATATGGTGGATCTGAGTCCCCGCACCGTGGAAGCCATTCGCGATAAACTCAAGACCAAGACCGGCGCCAAGTCAATGGCTGGTTTGATCATGTATGCAGTAAAAGCCGGCATCGTCGAGCAACCTAATTGATCTCATTTATAACGAGCGTAAAGCCATTTCCGAAAGGAAGTGGCTTTTTTATACTTTATGCAGGCACTGTTAAATGGCAAATGGATCGAAGGAACAGCCCCTTCCGTCGCAGTCGACGACAGAGGGTTTCGGTATGGTGCCGGAATCTTTGAAACTATTCGCTTCGAAAAAGATGCTGCTCCATTATGGGATCGACATATGTCTAGGTTGATGGATACCCTGACTTTTTTACAATGGCAACTGCCGGCGCATTTCAGCACAGAAAAACTGTTGGAAGAGACCATTCGCACGATTCGGAAAAATAAGATCCTCGGATCAGCCCGCGTGCGAATCACGTTCACGCATGGTACGGGCGGCTATTTCGACGGCGATCGAAAGCTAAACGTATTGATCGAAGCCTGGCCACTGGATCCTGCCCGAAAAGAATTCAATACAAATGGTTGGGTGCTTGGCCTGTTTGATCAAGCTCGAAAAGCAGCTGATCGCCTGGCTCGCTGTAAATCGACCAGCGCGTTACTATATACCCAGGCCGCCCAGTATGGGAAAAGTCAGAAATGGAACGACGCATTGGTTCTCAATACGAGCGGAAACATCGCTGATAGCTGTATCGCTAACGTGTTTGTGTTAAAGGGTGACGAACTCTATACTACTGACGCTGAACAGGGAGCTGTGGAAGGCGTGATGCAGTCGTGGTGGATCGATCGTCTGGCCTCTGATATGCCAGTAAGAAGAGGCGTCATTTCTCCGGATATCTTACCGGAAGCGGATGAGGTCTTTTTGACCAATGCGCTCTTCGGTATTCGCTGGGTGGGGCGCATCGGTGAGCGGGAATATGGGCACACTGTTTCCCATCGGCTTTTCCAAGAGCACCTACGAACCATTTTTCGCTAGTCTTGTTTTCAACTCATGAGTAGTCCTGTTGTTCTTTTCTGGTTCCGTCGCGACCTGCGCCTGCACGATAACGCCGGCTTGTATGCGGCGCTTCAATCCGGTATTCCCGTACAGCCGATTTTTATTTTCGACACCGAGATACTCGATGAACTGGAGGATAAAAATGATAAGCGTGTTCAATTCATCCATGCCTCCTTAACACGCTTACAAGAAGTGTTGACCGAAAGCGGAGCCACACTAGATGTACGTTACGGCAAGCCCTTGTCGGTCATTCAGAAATTATGCGCGGAGTATGATGTTCGTGCTGTTTATACGAACGAAGATTACGAGCCCTATGCGCGAGCGCGTGATGAGGAGGTTAGTCAATGGCTGCAAAAAAAAGGCAAAGATTTTTTTCTCTATAAGGATCAGGTCATCTTCGCCAAGCAGGAAGTAGTGAAGGATGACGGAAAGCCTTATACTGTTTTTACTCCTTATTCCCGAAAGTGGAAAGCAGCTCTCCAACAGCATCCGATCGCTTCATTCCCAGCTGAAAAAAAGCTGAATGAATTTTATCATCAAGCTCCCTTGCAGATCCCTTCACTGTCGTCAATGGGTTTTGAGTCTGATGATTGTGTTTTTCCCCGATCGGATTGGAGCAGGCAGATTATTGAGCAATATGCTAAACAACGTGATCTGCCCGGGGTAGAGGGCACCAGTCGGTTGGGTATTCACTTGCGTTTTGGTACAATCTCAGTACGGCAGTTGGCGAAAGAAACGGCTGGCCTCAGTGAGTCATTTCTGAACGAATTGATCTGGCGCGATTTTTATCACATGATTCTTTGGCATTTTCCGCAGATTGTGCAACAATCGTTCAAGCCCGATTACGATCGAATTGCCTGGCGCAATGATGAGCGGGAATTTGCTGCATGGTGTGCAGGTCAGACCGGCTATCCGATCGTAGATGCCGGTATGCGCGAACTCAATGCAACCGGTTACATGCACAACCGTGTGCGCATGATCGTGGCGAGTTTTTTGACAAAGCACTTGTTGATCGATTGGCGTTGGGGTGAAGCCTATTTTGCAAAAAAATTGCTGGATTTTGATCTGGCGGCAAATAATGGAGGATGGCAATGGGCGGCAGGAAGTGGTTGTGATGCGGCTCCCTATTTTAGGGTCTTCAATCCCTATTTGCAGACGCAGAAATTCGATCCGGATTTGAAATACATTCGAAAATGGGTGCCCGAATGGGAATCATTTGATTATCCCAAGCCCATCGTCGTACACGAAGAGGCCAGAAAGCGTTGCCTGGCGACGTACGCTGCTGTATTAAAAAAGTGATACGGACTCAGGTGATTCGATCCCTTCGATGCGACAGTAAACACTGAACAGGGTCTGTATGGCTTCGATGTCCTTTTCGGACAGTTCTCGGGTATGTTCATTCACATAGAGTTCGATGTGTTTTCGCATGACCGATTCGTCCATCTCCTGCGCATGTTCTTTCACGTAGTTATCGATAGCCGGGAGCTTGCTCCAGGCATATTGCAAACTTTTCTGCATACTGGAGGTTGCCTGCTCAGCCGCGAGCGCTCCAAGTGATCTTTTCATGGCGATACAGCCCAGTGGTACGGCACAGCCGGTTTTCTCTTCCCAGTGCGTACCTAAGTCTTTCACCAGATGCAGTCCTTTTTGTGCGTACGTAAAACGGCTTTCGTGTATGATCACGCCCAGGTCAGCTTCTCCATTCAGCACTGCATTTTCAATTTCACTGAAAACCCGATAGGTTTTGTTCATGCAATTGGGAAAGGCGAATGAGAATAATAAGTTGGCTGTTGTCGATCTTCCGGGGAGGATCACTTTTTTATGAGCTAATGCAGGATCACTTGCATCGATCGGTACTCGGGCGATGAGTAAAGGTCCCACACCATTTCCGAGTGCCGCCCCGGCAGCAAGTAATCGGTATTGGTTGAGGTTTCGGAATAAGGCTGGGAAACTGAGCTTAGTGATATCCAATTTGGAAGTAGCTGCCCACTCGTTGAGTGTTTCGACATCGGCCAATTGTGGGCTGACCAGGAGTTCCGATTCGACTTTTCGGTTCACCCAAGCATCGAATAGGAAGGTATCATTGGGGCAGGGGGAGTATCCGATTGACAGGCTCATATTTCTTCAAGAATGCGAATGAGCGTATGGTTCAGGTTTTCGATGGAAGTCCGCATGTTCCAGTTTTTTTTATTGCGCTCGGCAATATAATTACTGAAACTTCTCAGTTGCAGAAATTCTATGTTTTCTCGGAGGGCTACGTAGTGAAGAGCTGCGCCCTCCATGGATTCTACGGTTGGACTGAATCGCTCTTCGTAGAATTTTCGTTTTTTCTGATCGGTCGTGATCTCGTTCACCGAAATGCCTCGTACTTTTTTGATTCGAAGTGTTTTCAAGAGGGGAGATCGGTTTATGAGCCAGCCTTTCTGATAAGGAAATTGATCTTGTGGGACCAGCTGCAGATCGAAAAGAGTTTTCAACTTGTCTAGTTCGATCACACTTTGATCGGCGATGGATTCTTGTTTAACGATCACAACCTCCCCCAGTGGAATGTTGTTATCGAAGCATCCGCCAACGCCTGCTTGCAAGATCAGATCTGGTTTTTGTAGCTGTATCTGTTTGAGGAGTGAATAAGTGGTTGCGGTAAGACCGATACCGGTGATCAAAACGTCGATCTCGACGCGCTTATTTTTGATCTCGCCTCTTTTCCATTGGTCAAGGAAGGGGGCGACCTCCAGGGTAGTAGCTGCGGCAACCAATACTCGTTTTTCTCGACGTTTGTTCATATAATCTATTGCAAGTTAATCATTTGAAAGACGACGGAAAGTGGGGGTCAGAATGCTTACCTTTGCGCTCCCTCCGGTCGCGCCCGATGCTGAGACTGGACATAAAAGTAAAGCATGGTTTACTTAACCCGATTAGAGCATTTCAATGCAGCCCACCGCTTATTCAATCCCGACTGGACGGAGGAGCAGAACGAGGCCGTTTTTGGAAAATGTGCAAATGCCAACTGGCATGGACACAATTTTGAGTTATTTGTGACAATCAAAGGGAACCCGGATGCGCAAACAGGATTCATATTTGATGCCAAAAAACTCGGAGCCATCATTCGGGAGCGGATCGTTGATAAAGTAGATCACCGAAACCTCAACATGGATGTTGAATTCATGCGAGGTAAATTGTGTTCGATCGAAAATTTCGTAATGGCGATCTGGAAAGAACTAGAGCCTGCACTGCCCTCCAATGTGCAGTTGCATTGTTTGAAATTGACGGAAACACCCCGTATATACGTGGAGTATTACGGAGAATAATAAATCGTATGTCAACACGCGTTGCTGTATATCGCAAAGAGCATTTCAATGCTGCACATCGGCTCTACCGGCCGGATTGGGATGAAGCCGCCAATGCGCGTGTATTCGGAAAATGTGCACTGCCTAATTATCATGGTCATAATTATGAATTGATCGTAAAGGTGACTGGGGAGATCGATCTGTCAACCGGTTATGTGATCGATATGAAAGTGTTGAGCGATCTGATCCAGCGCGAGATCATTGAGCGGTTCGATCATCGTAACCTCAACCTGGATGTCAAGGAATTTGCGGCATTGAATCCGACCGCCGAAAACATTGCAGTTGTCATTCATGATCTGCTTCGTCCGCATGTATCGGCCCAAATGGACCTGCAGATACGCTTATATGAAACGCCCCGAAACTTTGTTGAATACCCCGCCTAAAACATCCGACCATGGCTTATAAAAAAATTGAACAATACGATGAGCACTGCACTAGCTCGCTGATCAAAAGTTACAAGGAGGCTATTGCACAACTAGGGGAGGATCCGGAACGCGAGGGGCTGATAAAAACTCCGGAACGGGTCGCGAAAGCCATGCAGTACATGACCCAAGGGTATCAGTTGAGTGCGCACGATCTTCTGAACTCAGCGAAATTTCATGAGGATGTAAGCGAGATGATCGTCGTTAAAGACATTGAAGTGTACAGCATGTGCGAACATCATATGTTGCCCTTTTTCGGCAAGGCGCACGTTGCCTATATTCCCAATGGATGGATCACCGGCCTAAGCAAGATCGCTCGTGTGGTGGATGTGTATTCTCGACGGATGCAGGTTCAGGAGCGCCTGACCATGCAGATCCGCGATGCGATCAAAGACACCCTGAATCCACTGGGGGTTGCCGTTGTGATTGAAGCAAAACATCTGTGCATGATGATGCGGGGTGTTCAAAAGCAGAATTCTACCACTACCACCTCCGCATTCGATGGCGAGTTCCAGAAGAACTCCACCCGCAGTGAGTTTCTTAAACTCATTTCCTCCAAACTTAGTTAAACAACGCACGACGAATAAAATATGAAGCACGCATTTGTTTTCCCCGGGCAGGGTTCACAGTTTCCCGGAATGGCAAAAGATCATTACACCAACAGTGCATTTGCCAATAAGATCGTAGAACAAGCCAATGAAATACTTGGTTTTCGTATTTCGGACATCATGTTCGATGGTACCGAAGAGCAGTTGAAGCAGACCAATGTTACGCAGCCCGCAATTTTTCTGCACTCGATCATTGCTTTTCGTTCCATTGATGGGGCTAAACCGGATATGGTGGCAGGCCACTCGCTCGGCGAGTTCACCGCGCTGGTAGCTAATGGTGTACTCAGCTTTGACGAAGGGTTGAATCTGGTATCTGCTCGTGCCCGTGCGATGCAGCGCGCCTGTGATCAGGAGCCTGGAACAATGGCAGCTGTGTTGGGCTTGTCTGATGAAAAAGTGGAGGAAGTATGTGCTTCGATTGATGATAT
Organism: Chitinophagaceae bacterium; assembly: GCA_947458625.1. GTDB lineage: Bacteria > Bacteroidota > Bacteroidia > Chitinophagales > Chitinophagaceae > JJ008. Next base: position 3,041 of record CANGZN010000038.1, on the reverse strand, counting down.
CGTAGTAGCGGCGAATTATAATTGTCCCGGCCAGCTCGTGATCAGTGGTTCTCAGGCCGGTGTTGAGAAGGCATGTGCCGCGATGAAAGAAGCGGGTGCTAAGCGAGCGTTGTTGTTGCCGGTTGGCGGAGCGTTTCACTCGCCCTTGATGAAAGTGGCTGAGGAGGAGTTGATCGGTGCGATAGAAAAAGCGACTTTTTACTCACCCACCTGTGCGGTGTATCAAAATATTGTTGCCAAGGCGGTGATGGATCCTGCAGAGATCAAGCAAAACTTGATCCGTCAGTTGACCGGTCCGGTGAAATGGACACAATCTGTACAAGCCATGATTGCTGACGGCGCCACCCGATTTACGGAAGTAGGCCCGGGAAAAGTATTGCAGGGTTTGGTGCAGAAGATCAACAAGGAGATGCAGGTAGAAGGTGTGAGTTGATCTAGAGATCGATCGACCCGTTCCACCACTCCGGATCCATATTGGCTTGATACTTCTTGTAGAAGTTGATGGCGGGTTCGTTCCATTCCAGTACCTGCCATACGATCCGTTTGTATTCTTTCTCTTTAGCCTCCTCCATGAGCTGATCGAAAAGTAATTTTCCGATACCTTTTCCGCGGCTCTGTTCGGTTACGATGATGTCTTCGAGGTACATGCATTGACCTTTCCAAGTTGAATACCGGATATAGTAGAGTGCGAATCCGTGTATGAATCCCTCTTCCTCTGCGACGAATGCCCACCAAACGGGCGTGTCACTGAAACCACTTTTTGTGAAATGTTCTAATGATACGGTCACTTCCTGTGGGGCTCGTTCATAGAGCGCCAATTCGCGGATCAGTTCCAGCAAACGCGGGCAGTCTGTTTCAAGGGCTCTTCGTATCTGCATAATTTATTTTTGATTGGAGAGCGCTTGATCGAGATCGTGTAAAATATCCTGTATGCTTTCCATCCCGACGCTCATTCGAATGAGTCCATCAGTGATCCCGTATTTCTCTCTTTCCTCTTTGCTGACGCCGAAATGTGTGGTGGAGGCGGGGTGACTGAGCAAGGTGTCGCACGTGCCGAGCGAAACGGCGCGGACGCACATTTGCAAGCGGTTCATGAATGCCATGCCTCCTTCCAATCCTTTCTTCAGCTCAAAGCTCATCATCGCTCCCGGGTGGCGCATCTGTTTGTTGGCGATGGCATGGTCAGGATGTTGTGGTAGTCCGGTATAATTCACTTTCGCGATCGCCGGATGCGTATCCAGAAAATGGGCTACCTCCATGGCATTGTGGCAATGACGTTCCATACGCACCTCCAATGTTTTCATGCCCTGTATGAGCATGAATGCATCGAAGCCGTTTGAGTTGGCTCCGAGTAATCGGTGTTTTTTGGTGGCGATGGTTTTCATGAATTCAATGTCGGTTCCGATGAGCACGCCGCCGATCGCGGTACCATGTCCATTCAGGAACTTGGTGGTTGAATGCATGATAAAATCAGCGCCATAGGCGAAAGGTTGCTGTAAGTAAGGTGTAGCGAATGTGTTGTCGCAAGCGACTTTCTTACCGTATTGCTTGGCGAGTGAAACAAGTGCTTCCAGGTCGACGCACTGGAGTGTGGGATTGGCGGGTGTTTCGAGGTACACCATTCGAATCGCGGGATCGTTTTTCAAATGCGTCTCTGCTTGCGCGAGGTCATGCAGATCCGTGATCACGGCTTCGATGTTCAGGTCTTTCAATACCCGGTGAATCAGCTCCTCAGTGCCGCCATACAATGAAAAATGTGTCAGGATCTTTTCACCGGCTTTGAGGTTTGATAGAAATAAAGTTGCCAGTGCACCCATGCCGGAGGCATGTAAGATCGCTTTCGCCGAAATGTTCAGTCCGAATGTTTCAAGTGCGGCAATCTTTTCCTCTGCTTCTGTGATCGTCGGGTTGCCGAAGCGTCCGTAGATATAGCCGGGTTCTTTGCCAGTGAATCGATCCATCCCTTGTTCGGCTGAATCGAATATGTAGGTACTGCTGGCGTAGATGGGGGTGAGGTGCGCGTGACGTGGTTCAGCTGAATGCCCGCCGTGAATCGCGACGGAACTCCAACCGGTAAGTGGAAACTTGGTTCCCATATGGCATGTTATTTATGAGTTATAGGCCCATTTCACCCAGGTGGCACCCCAGGTAAAACCGCCGCCGAATGCAGCGAGTATGATGTTGTCGCCTTTGTGCAATTGTTTTTCCCATTCCCACAAGCAGAGCGGAATGGTAGCAGCCGTTGTATTTCCGTATTTCTGGATGTTGATCATGACCTTATCGCGTGAGAGTCCCATGCGATTAGCCGTTGCGTCAATGATGCGAAGGTTTGCCTGATGAGGTACCAGCCAGGCGATGTCATCGGCGGATAAATTATTTTTTTCCATTAACTCGGCGCTCACGTCAGCCATGCCCTTGACGGCAAACTTGAAAACGGTCTGCCCTTCTTGATAAGCAAAATGTTCTTTTGCCATTACTGTCTCGATACTGGCCGGGTACTTAGATCCGCCGGCTTTCATGCGAAGGAAATTGGCGCCGCTGCCATCGGCCCGCAGGATGCTGTCTTGTATGCCATATCCGTCTGTGTCGGGCTCAAGCAAGACCGCTGCAGCGGCATCGCCGAAGAGAATGCAGGTGGTGCGGTCAGTGTAGTCAACGATCGCACTCATTTTATCTGCACCACAGACAACTACTTTTTTATAACGACCGGATTCGATCAGGGCGGCGCCCTGACTCAAGGCAAACAGAAATCCGGAGCAGGCAGCAGACAGGTCGAACCCAAAAGCATTTTTGGCTCCGATCTTATCACAAACAATATTGGCAGTTGCCGGAAAAACCATGTCAGGCGTAACAGTTGCGACGATGAGACAATCAATTTCATTGGGATCGATTCCTCTTTTTTCGCAAAGCTGTTTTACGGCTGGTGCAGCCATCTCAGATATGCCTTTCCCTTCACCTTTAAGTATTCGACGCTCTTCAATACCAGTCCGCGAACGGATCCATTCATCATTAGTGTCAACTATTTTTTCCAGATCGGCATT
>CANGZN010000037.1 GCA_947458625.1 Chitinophagaceae bacterium | reverse complement strand
CCCATTGCCAACGAAGCGCCTCCATACAATCCCCGGAACATCGGCAGCGAAAACAACCACTTTAGTTGGTCCGGGGAAGAATAGCTCAGATGCCCACGCATCATGAGCCACCCTCGCCCCAGATTCTTTGGATTCGAACGCTCCCAAGCACCTGTGTGCAGTACACAACCCACTACCACATAATGATTCCATAACAGCTGCTGCTTCCCTGTGAGCGGATCATTAAATGCCCCAATCCGGTATCCACTCAGCATCCGCTCGCCGAACTGAAAAACAAACCGCAGCGCAGAATGTGAACCCCATGCTGCACCCAATTTTTGTCCCTCAAAGCCCATATTCATCACCCCGCTCCAGGGAGAATACATCTGCCAGGTGATCGACTCGTTTGACCGTCCGCTCATCGCCACCGGACCAGCCGTGTTCGAGCCCGGCTGCGAGACACCGCTGTACAACGATAAGGGCAGCTGCCATTTACCTGGCTCACCGATCATCAATCGAACCACCCGGGCAGATGCTTGCATTTGTCCGCCCTGCCCCCATTCCATCATACCTGCACTCAACCATTCAGGTGGTTCACTCAATTTTCGAACGGTTGAATCCCGCACCACAGACGAAGTGATCGGTTTTACAGTTTGTGCCGCAGACCATTGAAAAAGTGATAGGGTGATCACTGAAATAAGAAGTTTCAACGCTTTTTTACGAACCCGCATAAAAATCCGACTGACCATTTTCGATTTATCATTTGACCGGCAGAAACAAGCAATGGATCATCCGGAACCGATTGAAAAGAAATACTCGACCGATCGCCGAGATCGAATTGGATCAATGGTTGTAAAAAACAAGACCAAGTTTTACGATCGAGAAGTTTACAAGACAGCCCTAACTGTGTTCGCCAATGAGGAATACCCAACGGAGGTCGCTGCACCCCCAATCGATATAAAATGAAAGTCCTTCGATCAGGTTGCGTTTGCCCAGTTGTGGTGGACAAATAATTCCCATTATGAAATGAAAATACGCCGCCGGTTCGCAAGATCCATTCTACTCTTCTGAATGACCTGAACGGACGACCGATCGAAACAAAGGGATACAATTGCAATGATTCCAACCGATATGTCGGCACATGAACTTTGACCGGATAATAAGGAATGGCTTTATCCAACTCATAAAAAGGCGAACGAAGTTGAAGTGTAGAAATTATACCGAGCGAAAAGCCAGTCTTCCCGTTCGATAGTTTTCGGTATCCACCAAGCGACCAATAACGATCTGACACCGCTTTCAACCCGATCTGGCCGGACCGGATCACAGATGCCGGGGAGGAGCCGATGGCCCCTCCCCCAATCCAATGCACCTGCGCCTCTGCCGGCAAAAACAGATGAACACCGATCAGGACGAATAAAATAAACGTCCGCATCAGAAACACCCTCCACTGCCCAGCAGATGCACTTGCTCTACCAGCGTTCGGTTATAGAAAATCGGAAAATTGATGAACTCGGTATTCACCTGTTGAATCGATAAGGCATAAGGATGTCTTTCAGAAATTTTTGCCTTCCCTCGACGATGCACGCCGGCAAACTGAAAGGGTTGTCCGTTCGCCGGCCATGGCTTCTCATCACAAACATTCCACTGTTTTGTACAATAAGCAATACCCACCGTCTGCGACTTATCCTTAACAAATCGATTGCGCTTACGCTTATACAATTTGGCTTTCCCCCAGATGCGAGTACGAGTAGCCCGAAAATCCGCCAGCACCCCACGCTGTCCAACCTGATAATAAATGCGACGTTCCACATCCGGACTCAACTCCTGCATCAGATTCACATCGCGAGTATCACTTTTTATCCGCGACGTTACAGAGGGACTACAATCTGAGAATGCCAATTCCTCCAACCAGGTCAGAATATCCTTAATCGCATCCCAGTTATTCAAAATAAAAAGTATGATGTCCTTGAACTTCGTCTTCGCCTCTACACCACCAGCAGCCGCTGATAACTGAATAGTGGATAACTGAGGCTCCGGTTTGCGAAACTCGATCGACCAATCAGCACTCAATACGGACCAATACATCTCTTCGCCAACCGGCAGGTCATTGAAAGGATGCGGTTCACTCCAATCCAACCCCTGACGTTGCAACCAATCTTCCTCTGCTTTCAATTGAACCATCATCATCGATCGAAACCCGAGTGCTTTAGCAAAATAGGTGGAAGCATAATGATCGGTCGGACGGATCGCCTCATCCTCCAGATAATTATCGAATAATTCCTGGTACTGACCGAAGGTCAATTCCTCCACACAAACACCCTCCGTCCACGCAACACTCAACAATGATTCCCGCAACTCGAAATACTGAGCATCACAGGCCTCATCCAGATCACGCAAGTGCATCGAAAGCTCTACCGTTGCACGCAGATCGGCAACCTGTAACGCATCACCCAACAGGCGAACCTCATAGGAAGCGATCAACTGATCGACCGACTGATGGGTTTGCGTCAATGATTCCAAGTACCGATCACGCGCTACCTGCAACTGCTTCTGTAAGAACTCATTCGATTGTAAACAAAGTTGAAACCGCGACTGACGCTGCTCCAATGGCTGCGCCGACAAGACCGGAATCAAAAACGAAAGAAAGGAGAACATAATAATAATTTTCATGATGATTGATTTGGTGAATGAACATGACTGTAAAACTCAAGGATGCATAAAATGTAACCAAGGGATAATCAACCGATTCTGAGCAGAATATCACCGAGCAGAAAGGGTGAAAACCTCCAATGTATTCGCGAACTGACAGGAAGCATTTTTTTACATTACCCGCCCGGAAATCCGTATGTTTGTGCTTTCCTAACGATTAAAAAAGAAACACATGTCGAACGGACCTATCACCGCGTACAACGTGAAGACCAAAGAAAAAGGAGTAGTTATGCTAGATGCCGTCATCACTAAGACTGCAAAAGGCGCTTACATGGCTCAAGGAAACGACGGAAAAGGCAACAAGCTCACCACCTTGCTGGGTGAAGCAAAAGCACTCACCGCCATCAAGGAAGGACACGCCAAACAAGGCTGGTAATCAGTCTTCCCAAATAAAAAAAGATCGGCTAATGGCCGATCTTTTTTTTGGCACCTGCCAGACTGTTATTGCTTTACAATGCGAAGAGTTGAAAATTGTCCGCGTAGTTCAACCTGAGCAGCATACACGCCACTAGCGATTGCCGGACTAGAGAGATCCAACCAAAATGATTGTTCATACCCGGTTCCTGTAACCTGTTGCTCCCGCACCTGCCGACCCGACGCATCCAGGATCCGCATCCGCATCACCTCGCCAACATTGGCTTGGAAAACACCTTTGAATAACCCGGTTGACGGATTCGGATAAAAACGTAAAACCGATTTAGCTTCATACACCATCGGTTGTGCCGCTGTATAAACATACCAGCCATCCCGATGCGTGATCTTGATCCGGTAATACCAAACATCCGATTTACCTGCACTCAGATCATCATACTGATAGGCGCGCGGCACGCCACCATTACCTGCTGAATTCAAGGTCGCCAGCGTTACATATTGTTGCTGCTGCCAAGCCGTATTACCTTTTGCGACCTGCACCTCATGTGCCACGACATCGTACTCATAAGCAGTAGTCCAATTCAACCGAGCTGAATAAGGTCCTAAACGCTCCGCTTGGTAAGCGGTAATATCCACCGGCAAGCCCTGCATTCGATTGCGCCAGCCACTGTTTATCCAATACTCCGACCAGTTTCGGGCCGGAAGCTCCATGTAATATCCATTCAAATAAGGAACTCTTCTGACCTGATTACGCGTCAGAAATGACCACGCACCAATACCATTATCATTGAGTGAAAGGTTTTGAGTAGTGGATGCCTCATCGCGATAACGAGTGACGCCCAATTCCGCAACTGAATTGACCGGTTCACAAGTAGCACATCCGGTGGCAAATACCAGCGAATCCGATTCCCTATCCAGGAAATACAAACGGAGTCGGGTTGTATCGGTGAGCGGCGAACCATTCAACACCCAATTGCGATCCAAATAATACTGTCCGTTCGTAAACCGATCCGAACCGGAATGGGAGAATGATTGAATGGATACCGTACCGGTTTGCCCGGGTGACTGCAACGCAGCCACCAACTGATTAGTAGCAATGACCGGTTGCCAATTGCTTGTGGCAGTATAATTCAATGTTAGGGGCGAAGTCAATGTCGGACCAGTATAGATCGGCAAACCATTATCATAAATATGAATGTCATCCACAGCTATACCCTCTCTTGGTAAAAATGAATCAGCCCGCATGACAAACCGAAGCCGCATGGAAGGAATACCTGCAGGCAACGGAATGGTAGCCACATGCCAACGCGTATACGTCTGAATACTCCATACCGGATTGCCGGCATAGTTGCGATTGTACCAATTCACCCCCTGACCAACCGTACCCAATCGAGTCCAGGTGATGCCATCTGCCGAGTACTCCATATAAGCACCATCACAAAATGCACCATTTCCGCAATCTTCCAGATCCAGCGCCACCATAAAACTAAGCATCGGGCTACTGAGCCCACTCAAGTTTAAACAGGGCGAGTATAGATACGAGAACTCACTATCGTTATACTGACCTTTCAATCTTGTTTTCCATGATTTAAGACCACTACCGGTTCCTTTGATCCGGTTTGACGCCGGCACACCGAGTTCCCAACTGGGATTGATACCACCTACATACCAATCAGAACCACCTTCAAAATCCTGCACATAAGGGAAAGACGACACAACCGGCAACACACGAATAGATGTCTGCGCCGTATCATTCGAACGATACGAGTCATTCGGCAGATCAACCCAAACCGTCAACACCTCCGGTTGAGTGCCGTTCAAACTGAGGGCTTGCGTAAATGTATACGCCATTGTAGTATTCGCCGGAATGGATGGAATCTGCTCCGATACGATTGAACCATTGTTGAGTCGCATGCGGATGGGCACATTAACTATTGATTGACCCAAACTGTTACGTACCGTTACTTTCACTGGAACAGATTGTCCGGGTGCACAAACCTGCGCAATAGGTTCATCGATCCGAACCAACTGCACGTCCTCTCCTACGACATATAAACGAATATCATCGAATGAGTAACCTGCTCCGCTCCAATCATCTGCTGCTAAATATTGTCCCCACTGCCCCCAACGGATCTGAAAACTGCTGCTGAATTGTTGTCCGTTCGCGGCGAGTAGATCCGAAATTTCTATTCCGCTTACAGATCGATACACACCTAGGGGCGCTTGATTGGTAAAAAGATCATAGGCCAAGATCCAAGGTGCCGCATCATTTCCGCGGATCCATACCCGATTGTTCGCATTCGACAATTGATCGTGGTGCTTATAACGGAAGTCCAACCGCACTTCCTCCGTCAAGGTATAATTGGATAAATTAAAGGTGCCGATCAGGTAATTCGTATTCCCGCCACCAACCGGCAAACGAACATCCATTGTAAGGGCGCGCTCGCCGGAGAAGGACATGCCGCTGTTGATGTATGTACGCAAGCGACCCTGGCTGTTCAAAAATGAAAAGTCATACCGATCCGAACCGATCAATCCCATTTGTGACTGAAGGACTTCCTGTTTGGGAAGGGCATCGAAATTATCCACCCAGGCAGGACTAATCACCAAGGGAGCGTTACTTAACTGACGAACCGTTTGCGTCAATTCGTTATTGGCCGCTACCGGATCACCCGGACGGATCACGGCTATTCGGATCACATACGTACCCGCGGCAGAGAAATCCGCCGGCGTCGAGAAATTATAAACCAAGGTGGCACCGGCTGCCAGATTTGTAAGTGGCAGATTTTCAGAAACGATCGGGCCGCCGTTGATCTGATAGATAACTACCGATGGACCGGTAAAGGCCGCATCATCCAGATTCTTGATCCGAACCGAAATGGTTTGGTTAGACGGTAATACAATAGATGTATTCAGCCGACCCGACGCAGCCGGACTGATCAATGCATCCATTCGCAGATCATTATCGGAGATAGCACCTGCACACGTACCGCTATTGGGCTGACGGGAAATAGAAGTCGAACGGCGACCCGCCTTGCCATTCAGACGAGGTCGTACCCCCACCCAGTAAACAGAATCGCGTGATAACCCAGTAAACAAATAAGTAGTGGTTGTAGCCGGAACAATGGCAATGGATTGCATTTCCGTGCCGATCAACCGCATCACCTCATAATCCGTTGCACCCGCAACAGCTGTCCAGTTCATCGAGATATATGTCTCACATTGCGCGGGAGCCAAAGAAGCAATCGGTAATCCGATCATCAGGAAAGACTGAGAAGAGGAGATCGCTCCGTTCGCGCGACTGATCAACCGAACACGAACCTGATCGGACGTGATATTCGGTGTAATCCAGCTGTATTGGTCTGTAGTAGCTGTCAATCCATTCACAATGGTGATCCAACTCGCACCATTATCAGTTGAATATTCCAGGTTGTATCCATCGGAAGCGGCAACAGACTCCCATTGGATATTGATGGCTTGCCCGGGACGAAAAGATTCGTTACCCATCGGAAAAACCAATTTGGCAACAGCCGGCATCTGATCCCAGCTGATAAAATAGGTTTGCGTTACTGTATTCACTGAAGTCCCTCGAACCCGTATGGTATAATTTCCCGGCACCGGATTATACAAGGTGATCTGCTCAATATTATTGATGCGATCAACCCCCACACCTGCTACCTGATTCACCCGAGCAGCAACAGTGTCGAGGATGCGGGGAAGAAGAATGGTACCGTTGGGAGTCACTAACTCCAGGTCCAGATCATTGACCAATGCTCGAGAGGTAACCATAGAGGCTGCCGGATCGTTCCAATTCAGCATCACTTTCAAGACGGACTGACCCGCAGGTACAGCGATACTTCTCAGCGCAAACCCGCCGTGTATCACAGAACCGGAGGCAAATCGATTGTTTTCCAACATATCAAGCGAACGATCCAGATTCATCCATCCGAATCCAAATGTGTAATCCGGCCCCTCATTGCCTTTATCGGTGGCCCCGTTACAAAGCAGATTCTTCACCAGTGCATTGATCGGATTTGCTCCGTTGTTGAGTTGACGATACCGCTGGATCAACAATGCGGCGCCACCGGTTACGGCAGGAGCTGACATGCTGGTTCCGTTGTTCGTGTAATAGCTCCCGAAACCGGTGGAGACAACAGTAGCCCCCTGCGCGGTGATCTCGGGCTTGATACGACCATCGATGACCGGACCGCGGCTGGAGAAGCCAGCGATCAGTCCATTGAATTGTGTAGCACCAACAGTTAATACATTTTTTGCGGACTGATAACTTCCCAATACGGTCTTGAATCCGGTTGCATACGGCGGGCAAGTCAGCGTACCACTATTACCTGCAGCATACACATGCAATAACTCCGGCAGATCGAATGCCTGCTGATCCCATGTTCTTGAGTAAAAATCATACAGCCCGTTATAGCCACACTCATTCACAATGGCGCCATATGAATTATTGGTAAGCACCATGCCCTCATCCCTCACGTACTGGGGTGCCATATCAAAAATATGATTGAAGTATTGTGAGATGAGTCGAGCACGAGGCACATAACCGACCAAGGTATCCGATAGAATTCCTCCTCCTGCAACCGTACCGGATACATGTACCCCATGCTGACCGGTACCATAGGCAAAACGACTGATCACTCTTCCCGTGAAATCCACATGCATCAGCGGATCTCCGTTATCTCCCACACCGATCACCAATCCTTCGCCCAGCAATCCGCGGCCACCTTGACTCAACGGCGCATTGGCCAGATTGGCACGTGACCCGACCCGACTCCTGAAATTGATCTCCTGATCGGGTGCCGGAATCGCCTGCACATACCCTACATATGGAAGCGAGGCTAAGACACTCAAGCGAGCCGTATCCAGGGAGACCTCGACGATATGTTGTTTGGCGAAACGTGTATTACGAATCTCAAAACCAGACACATTCAATAATGATTGAAGCTGTGGCAGAGCTAGAGAGGCGCTGAATTGAATCCAGACATCGATCATTCCACCAGTACGAGTCGCCCAAGAAGGATATTTTTTAGAGAACAATTCAGGCGATAATTTCTCTAAAGGTTCCAGCATAAAAGCTGATCGAAGTCCGAGTGATTTTAACTTCTCCCATCCGGGCTTTCCAGTGATCGACGCCCGATACGAAAATGCATCTACATATTCATCCAATACAATTCCCAATGCCAACAACTCCTTGATCTGCGTGACGGTGGGGGTCGATTCAAATTGAAGAAGACAGATCCGCTTACCCTGCACCAATGGCTGTTGATCCAGAAAACGAGGCCATTGAATGGCATCAATATTCGGGACAGGCGCCTTCAGTCCGCTTCTGAATTTTAAAACATACGGAGAAGGCGTTTGGGCCTCCGCGAGAATCAGCCCCAGCAGGGCGAACGATAACAAGAATATCTTTTTCATAACTAGGGTTCTTTAAAATTAAGCCGACTAACTCAATTTTCACTGTTCTGTTCACTGATGATCTACCGTCTTCACAAACACACGCTCATGCATATTGTAAAGAATCCTGTGCAACTCGGCCATATCCCCCACACCCTCAACCACGAGCAAGAACAAACGACCCGTCTGCTTCAACTTGAAACGATTCGTACCTGTCTGCAAATAATCGAGAATCGAACGGAACGTTGCGGATTCAAAATAGGGTGAATCGGGCCGGTTGATAAAGAAACAACGAAGTGTTTTATCCTTCAGACTCATTTTTTCAAATCCAAGCTCCACAGCCAATTTTCGGCAACGGACGGTATCAAGCAACGCCACGACCGAATCAGGAAGCGGACCGAAACGATCGATCAACTCCTGCTGCATCTCAATCAGTGCTGCTTCATCGGCACAATCATCCATTCGCTGATACAAACTCAACCGCTCGGCAATACTTTCCACATAGGTATCCGGCAATAAGATCTCCAGATCGGTATCGATGGTGCAGTCCTGTACAAAATCATCCTGCTTGGTGATCTCCTCCTGGAACAAATCCTGAAATTTCGAACGCTTCAATTCCCGAATGGCCTCCTCCAATATTTTTTGATAGGTCTCAAATCCGATGTCCGCCATGAAACCACTCTGCTCCCCACCCAATAAATTACCCGCTCCCCGAATATCCAGATCCCGCATCGCGATCTGAAAACCACTTCCCAGTTCACTGTGCTGCTCCAATGTTTGTAAACGTTTTCGACTATCGGCCGGCAACGTACTCATCGGAGGGGCTAATAAATAACAAAAAGCCTTTTTATTGCTTCTTCCAACTCGTCCGCGCAACTGATGAAGATCACTCAGCCCGAACTGATGCGCATTGTTGACGATAATCGTATTGACATTGGGAATATCCACGCCGCTCTCTACGATATTGGTACAAACCAGTACATCATATTTCCGATCAATGAAATCCAATATCCGTTCCTCCAATACATGTCCTTCCATCTGACCATGTGCAAACCCGATGCTCAGATCGGGACACAAGGCCTGGATCCAGTTCGTCATTTCGGCCAATCCCGCGATTCGATTGTGAATGAAAAACACCTGACCGCCGCGTTCCGTTTCGTAATAGATCGCTTCCCGGATCGCATCCTCCTGAAAAACCTGCACCTCCGTCTGGATCGGTTGCCGGTTCGGTGGAGGTGTATTGATGATGCTCAAATCTCTTGCCCCCATCAGCGAAAATTGCAGGGTGCGAGGGATCGGTGTTGCCGTAAGCGTCAGGCAATCCACTGCGGTACGCAATGTTTTGATCTTTTCTTTATGGGCTACTCCGAATTTCTGTTCCTCATCCACTACCAATAGACCCAGATCCTTGAAGGCGACATCTTTGGCAAGTAATCCATGTGTGCCGATGATGATGTCGATCTTTCCTTCCTTTACCAGCTGCAGGGTTTCTTTTTTCTCCTTGGCCGATTTGAATCGATTTATATAATCAACCTTCACCGGAAAATCTTTCAATCGCTCTTGAAAGGTCTTATAGTGCTGAAAGGCCAGGATCGTGGTGGGCACCAATACCGCAGCCTGCTTGCCATCGATGCAAGTTTTGAAGGCGGCACGGATCGCCACCTCCGTCTTACCGAATCCGACATCACCGCAAACCAACCGATCCATGGGAGAGCCCGATTCCATGTCTTTCTTCACGTCAGCCGTTGCTCTACTTTGATCAGGCGTATCCTCGTACATGAATGACGACTCCAATTCAGCCTGCAAGTAATTGTCGGGCGAATGCGTAAATCCATTCAAGGCCTTACGCTTCGCATACAAGGTGATCAAGTCGAAGGCGATCTCCTTGACTTTAGCTTTTGTCTTCTCTTTTAATCTGCTCCAGGCATCAGATCCCAATTTATTAATCTTGGGCACCGAGCCCTCCTTACCGGTGAACTTGGCAATCTTATGCAGACTATTGATGTTCACATAAAGTATATCTGAATCCTTATAGATCAATCGCACCGCCTCCTGCATACGTCCGTTCACATCGATTTTTTGCAAACCACTGAATACACCTACTCCATGGTCGATGTGCGTCACAAAATCGCCGGGTTGCAGATCCCGCAGCGTTCGGATAGTGATCGCTTTGTTCTTGTTATAGGCTTGCTTGACTTTATACTTATGATAGCGCTGAAAGATCTGATGATCGGTATAGCAAACGATCTTCAAATCAGCATCGATAAACCCCTGATGGATCGAAGCGATCATGGGCTCGAAGACCAGCTCTGCCTGCAGATCATCGAAGATCTGTTGTAACCGCTCGAGTTGACGAGGATTCTCCGAGGCGATAGTTATTGCATATCCCTGTGCCGCATGTGCCTTCAGATCCCGGATCAGCAACTCAAACTGACGATTGAATGCCGGTTGCATTCTCGTTTGAAAATCACACGTCGCTTCCGAGTTGTTTGATTGATGCCCGAACGACAGGCGATGAAAACGTGTGAGTCCATTTTCAACTGAATCAATAGAGAGCAGATCATGTTTACTGGGTAAACGAACAAGGCCTCTTTCCTCGTCCTCAACAGGTCCGAGGGGAATCGCTTTTTCCAGGTAGGCGTCCAGGTCCAACAGCCAATCCCTCGCCTGCTCCATGGAAGTAGCTTCATCCTCCAGCCAAAAAATTGTATTGTCCGGTAGAAAATCAAATAAGGATATCTGCTCCGAATCGGAGGAAAGCGCCTCCACATGCGGGATGATATTCACCTGCAGGATCTTGCGTTCACTCAATTGTGTTTCCGGATCCACGATACGGATCGAATCGACCTCTGAACCGAACAACTCGATGCGATAAGGCTTGTCGTTCCCAAAAGAATAAATATCCAGAATACCTCCGCGGATCGCGAACTGACCGGGTTCATAAACGAAATCGGTTCGCTGAAAACGATGTTTATCCAGTTGCTGTAACAACCCCGGAACATCCAAGGTGTCACCCGTCTTTATGGTGATCAGATGATCGGCGTAACGCGAGGCAGATTCTACTTTTTCCAATAAGGCCTGGGCGTAGGTGATCAGCATTTTTCGATTGCCACCTTTACTGAAACGCATCAAAGCCTCGGTGCGGAGCATGACGTGCGAAGAACTCAATCGGATAAAATCCCGAGGGGATTTATAGGAGGATGGGAAATAGAACAGATCCAGGGCGCCGGTCAAACTTTCCATCGCATTGTGGAAATAGGCCGCTGATTCAGGTGAATCAAGAACCACCACATGATTCCATTTTGAAAAATCCTCGTGTTGATAGGCCGCTGCCAATACAAAACAAGCCGCACTGCCTTGCAGTCCGCCAAGATGTATTTGCTGAGGTTGGGGTAAAGAGACCCTGCCCCGCAGTTCTTCCAACCGGGGGTGCGCCGCGTATCGATTGACCAGTTCTGCCAGCGCCATTGCGCCGCAAAGATAAGCCACTATTGGCGGCTCAAGTGAATTCAAATCGATCCTTTTGTTTCGTCGTATCTTTCTGTCAAATCTTCGCTCATGGCCCTGCAACCCTGGCGTACCGGCACCGTGATCCGGATCGTGGACGAAACATCCACTACCCGACGATTTTGGATCCGTGTCGATGAACTCAAGCGATTTGATTTTCAACCCGGGCAGTTTGTCACCCTCGACCTCCCCATTCACGAAAAACCCAACAAACGCTGGCGCAGCTACTCGATCGCCAGCTGGCCCGACGGAACCAATGTATTTGAGCTGGTGATCGTACTGCTCGAAGGTGGTGCCGGTACCACTTGGCTATTTGAAAATATCCGCATCGGTTCCGAACTCACCCTACGCGGCCCTCAAGGTGTTTTCACCTTGCCGGACCCCCTAGATCGGGATCTTTTTATGATCTGCACCGGAACCGGCATCGCGCCATTCCGCTCCATGACCCACCACCTATTAACCAATAACATCCCACATCAAAACATCTACCTCATCTTCGGTTGCCGAACCTTCGGCGATGCCCTGTATGCACCCGAGCTGAAAGACCTGTCCCGAAAAGTGCCTAGCTTTCAATATATCACCACCTATTCAAGAGAGGATATGGGCCATGAAGACCATTCGGTACGACAAGGATATGTGCACCAGGTATACGAGGAGATCTGCCGAAAAAACATCAGCATCGCGCCCGATGATCCGACCCAAACATGGGTCAAACCCGCTTACTTCTACCTATGTGGCTGGAGAAATATGATCGATGAGGCCAAACAACGCATCCTGGATCTTGGATACGACAAGAAATCAATTCACTTGGAATTATACGGATGATCCTACGCAAGGCATTTTGATCAAACCGTGATCGCCTTCAACACAAGAGACTTCAATTCAGCGATCGGAATGCGTTCCTGCTCCATCGAATCGCGATGACGAATCGTGACGGTGTTGTCTTCTTTGGTCTGATAATCGACCGTTACACAAAATGGCGTACCGAGTGCATCCATTCGACGATAGCGCTTACCGATCGAGTCTTTCTCTTCGTAAAAACAACGAAAATCTTTCCTACAAGCTGCAATGATCGACTCCGCGATCTCTGGTAGTCCGTCTTTTTTATTCAAGGGTAACACCGCCATTTTGATGGGTGCAAGCACCGGCGGTAATTTCAATACCACACGACTATCCTGCTTATCGGCCGTACTCAGGTCCTGCTCCTCATAGGCATGACTCATCACCGCCAGGAACATCCTGTCGAGACCAATGGAGGTTTCGATCACATAAGGAATGTAATTGCCGTATGGCTTGCCGGTTGACGGATCGACATCATTGTCGAAATATTGTTGCTTCTTCTTACTGAATTCCTGATGTTGCTTCAAGTCGAAATCCGTTCGGCTGTGAATACCCTCCAGCTCTTTGAATCCCATCGGAAAAGCAAATTCGATGTCACAGGCGGCATCTGCGTAGTGCGCCAACTTCACGTGATCGTGATAGCGATATTTTTCAGCAGGCAGGCCCAGCGCCAGGTGCCATTTGAGTCGCTCTGCCTTCCAGTATTCGTACCACTCTTTCTGAGAACCTGGACGAACAAAAAATTGCATCTCCATCTGCTCAAATTCGCGCATACGGAAGATGAACTGACGCGCAACGATCTCGTTGCGGAACGCCTTACCAACTTGCGCGATACCGAACGGAACTTTCATCCGGCCGGTCTTCTGTACATTCAGAAAATTGACGAAAATTCCCTGCGCCGTTTCCGGACGGAGATAAACTTTATTATCATCCCCATCAGTAGATCCGAATTCAGTGGCAAACATCAAATTAAACTGACGGATATCGGTCCAGTTACAAGTACCGCTGATCGAACAGGAAACCTTATTCGCTTCGATGAGCGACTTCAATCCGAAAAAATCATCCTTCCCCAACAAGGCTTCCATCTCCGCGATCAAAGCCTCTGCTTCTGCTCCTTTTCCGGCTTCATTTAATTTTTCGGCATGTGCTTCGATCAGATGATCGACCCGATAGCGTTTGTTGCTATCCTTATTGTCGATCATCGGGTCGTTGAAATTATCGACGTGACCACTGGCCTTCCAAGTAGTGGGATGCATGAAGATCGCGGCATCCAATCCCACGATATTATCCTGCAGCTGAGTCATGCTGCGCCACCAATGATCCTTGATGTTTTTTTTCAGCTCACTACCCATCTGGCCGTAATCATACACGGCTTGCAGTCCGTCATAGATCTCACTGCTGGGAAAAATAAACCCATATTCCTTACAATGGGCGATGATCGCGGGGAGTTGATTCGTCTCGTTGGCCATGGGCGCAAATATAAGTCGATTCACTGCAGCTTGGGGTTG